>JADZFP010000144.1 GCA_020849825.1 Saprospiraceae bacterium | reverse complement strand
TGCTGGCCGATCCGGATCCACCGCCCACCCTGGTCCAGTTGTAACTATAGTTTGGCGTTGTACCGCCTGTTATGTCAACCTGGATTTTACCGTTGGTGCCGCCTGCACAAGTTGGCGAGGTAGGCGTGGTGGTAAAAGTAAGGGCGGGCTTGACTGTCACAGTGATGATATTGGACTCCGCGTCATAATTGGTACAACCCGATCGCCGTGCACAACGACGGAAACAGGTTGTTTGCGTGAGCGGGCCCGGGTCATAGGTCAAACCCGTTGCACCAGGTATGGTCGTCCATTGTGCGCCGTCAAAGCTGGCCGGCGGACAGTTGGTGGTCGACTTGATCCAAATGATTTCGAGGTTGCCCGTGCCGCCGGAAGGAGAGGCCACATTCGTAAAAGCAGCCGGATCGAAAGGGCTGCAACCGGTCTGGCTTGACGCAATGGTACCGCCGTTGGTGGCATTGTCACAAACCGTGGTGACGCACCACATATCCGTTTTCAACCAGTCGCCAGTGCCATAGCCGAAAACATTAATATAGTATGTCCCGGCAGGAACTGTGCTGGTGAGCGTGTAATACGACATATTGGGCAAGGTGCCCTCTACGGCGACTTTCGTCTCCGATATCCAGCCCCAGGAACTGTTAAAGTACTGAATACCAATCCAGTGATTGTACGACCACGGATCGTGAGAGCCGGCATATACCCCGAGGCTCAACGTCGTTCCTGCAGATATGCCGCCAGACGTGATCGTCTGATAAAAACTATTGCTTGAACCGTTGGTAATTTGAAACTGACCGGATTTAGCGCCGCACTGAGCGGCATACGTATCGGAGTAGAAATTGCCTCCGTACCATCCCCAACCAGTTGTTCCACTCTCAAAACTCGGGTTCTGAACCAAATTGTTAGGACAGTCGCAGAACGTCACGAAATCCTCCCGGCCATTTTTCGGCTCTCCGTTATTGTCGGCATGAGCGAAAACAGGCAAGCTAACCAAAAAGGTTGCCGTGACCAGAAGTGACTGCTGAATGATTTGGTGTACAAAATTTTTCATAATTCAAATGTTGATTGGAACAACTGATTGTCAGCGTTTTAGACAAAATAATCATAGGCGTTGCATTGACCGCAACCATTCAAGCAGACACAGGAATGCAGGAATGGCCCTGTGCGATCAGCACAAAGCAAAAAGCGATGAATGGCGCGGAGACGCCACAACGGGGTGGTGTAGGAAGAAAAAAGATTAGGGCGTGCTGAGATTGGGCCAGATTATTCCCGGCGAGAACCGGGGGGACAGCGGACGTTGGAGAAACGTGTTGGAGATCCAACTATCCCATTGAGAAGCCCGAAATAGAAAATCGACCGAAATTTACTTAAGGGTAATGGAAACCCGATCGATTAAAGCGTTGTTGGTGATTAGTCGGGCAAAGGTAGCGTTGATACGCCTTGCTGGTCAATCTGTCACCGAAATTTAACTTGTTAAACTGCTATTTTTGTGACATTAAAATATAAAAACCTGAAATTCAAATGATTACCCTGTTCATTTTGTTAAGTATAAGGCATCTTGCCAAGCGTAATACTACCACAAAAAAGGTACTTGACGCTTTTAAAGCCGTTGTAATAAAACGAGCAGTGTGAGTACGCTGGTCGCTTTGGCGATTGTTTCTGCCAATACAACATCCCAATCTACCTGTTTTTTTACACCCGGCTGACGCGGCTCTTCCACTGGTTTTCGCGCAATATTAATCGTCGAGCCTTTTGAAACCGGCGGGTAGATTTTGAACAATCCGAAGTTCTTCGTTTTGCGAATTCTTCCATTTGCATCTTCCACGGTCAAAGCTTTTCGTTGAGCGCGCTGGCTGAAGCCGGCAGCATATTCACGCACATACCAACCTGCGCGTTTGCCGGGGCGGTATGCTACGTTGATGTTGCCGTTGCTCCCGATAATCTTGTCGGGATAAAGGTCGAAAGCCCGGCTGGCTCCGCGAATACTGACCAGATCTTTCACCTTGGGAATTTCAATAATGTCGCCGGCTTTCAATACAAAGTTGTGCCGGTCGGAGGGGTCGCGCAACACGGCATCGAGGCGTAATACGATATAACCGGTTTGCGCCTCCGGGCGGTATAATGTCGCCCCGGGCGGGAAAGCTTCGCCTGTAAGCCCTCCGGCTCTTTTCAAAATACTTGATATCTGTTCGTTTTTATCAATCAGGGCATATTCGCCCGGGTACCGCACTTCGCCTCGTACCGTAACCATCTTTTGCAACTCAAATTCGGGCAAATTCCGCACGACGACGATGTCGAAGGGCTGCAACTGAAAACTATTGTTATTCAGTACATTAAAAGCGCTGTCGATGGCAAATGTCCCTACGACTACCGTTGTGGGTTCATTCTGCCGAATCACGACCCTGAACACGTCAATCCGGTCGGAAGCCGCCTCGAAGCGCAGACCACCGGCCAGGGCGATGAGGTCCTGCAGTTTCAGCGACTCATTCCATTGGTACTCGCCGGGGTTCCGCACCGCGCCTTTTACCTGCACGGAAAACACATCGCTGAACAACTCGCGCGATTGCACCAGGAGTCGATCAAAAGGCTCAAGCACGAGGTTGTCGGGCGCCGAAGGATTGGCCCGGATGGACGTCAGGCTAATGCGGACGTAGCTCTTTTCTTCGGGGTTGTCGCGCCGCGTTCTGATCAGATAGGCAAAATCGGCGGCATCGGGGCGCAAGCCGCCGGAGAGTTCGATCAGGTCGCTGATGCGCAGGGTGCGCCCCGCATCGTATGGCAACGTGCGGGCTTCGCGCAATGCGCCTTCGCTCTGAATCGTAGCCGGATCGGCATAGCGGCTTTGCGCAAAAACGATCAGCCGGTCTTTGGGCGAGAGCGCAATGTTGGATGCCCCGGCCGGATTGGCAAGTGCCTGCTCCGGGTTCACAGACAGGTACTCTTGCGTACCGTCGGGGCGATTGCGTTGCAGGTAGGCGAAATCGGTGCGGGCGCCCCGGCCAGGTCGGGCGCGTTGCAACAGATCGGCCAGGGTCATGTCATTTTCAAAAGCAAAACTGCCGGGAAAATCCACCGCGCCCTCTACACTCACCACATTCTCTGCAGGCGCGCTGATGGCGCGAATACTGACCTCGTCGCCGTCGAGCAGTTCGAAGTCGGCATTACGCGCCAGCAAGTCGGTTAGGTTTACATCGAGGTATGTTTTTTCCTGATTAACCGTCCGGGCAATCTGTACACTGGTAGTGTAAGCATCGTCGCGCAGGCCGCCCGCCCACTCGATCAGTTGGCGGAGTTGTTCGCCATCGGTCAGTTCGTACCGGGCAGGGCGGCGAACGGCCCCATTGAGGCCCACTACCCTATCGGCCACTGGTACAAATATGTTGTCGCCGCTTTGCAGGTAGTTGTTTTGTCCGGCGGGCGCCAGCAAATACTGGTACACATCTAGCCGGCGGGGCGCTTGCCCGGCGCGGTACAGCATGATGTTGCGCACGCTGCCAATATCGGTCGGTCCGCCTGCTGCCACCAGCGCATTAAAAGCCGGATTGAGGGCAGAGAGCCGAAACGACCCGTAATCGAATACCTCCCCGGTGATCGTGACGTCGATGGACCGCGCGGCTGTAAGACTCACGGCAAAATTGGCGCGATCGACAGGGTAGCGGCGGGCAAATACCGCCTGCAACTGTTTTTTTGCCTGGTCGTACGTCAGACCGGTTAGATATACTCTGGTCAGAGACTTTGGAATCACGTAACCGTCGGCGTTCACCTCCAGTTCTTCACTGTATGCCGCCACCTGGCCCCAAACCGATACCACCAGTTTGTCGCCGGGGCCAAGAATATATTCACCGGGGACTGTCAGTTCGCTGGTTTGCCGGTACACGCTGAGTTGCCGGTCGCGGAAAATCTGCTGGCCGTAAATACGAGTAGCGGCGGCTGGTACGGGCGCAGGAGTGTTCTCCGGTTTGTCCGTTGCCATGTTTTTAGGTAAATCAGGTGCAGGGGTAGTATCCTTTTGCTGACTGGCGGGCGCCTGTTCCTGGTTCCGTTTTTGATCCAGTTCATCAAAAACCTCCTGCAAAGCCTGTTGGGCCGCC
>JADZFP010000143.1 GCA_020849825.1 Saprospiraceae bacterium | reverse complement strand
CCCCGAGCCGGCCGGACTGTCGCCCGTCAGTTATACCCTCACCGTGGTCGATGGCGCCTGTTGTACGCTGACCCATCAATTCACGATTACAGAACCGCCCGCCCTCGCACTTTCTATCGGGAATGTCCAAAACATCAATTGTTTCAGCCCGCAGGGCAGCATCGATCTTGTCGCCTCGGGTGGTACGCCCAACTATTCTTACCGCTGGAACAATGGCGCTATAGTGCAGGATCCACAGGGCCTGCCGCCCGGCGACTACACGGTGACCGTCGCCGATGCCAACAACTGCACCAAAACAATCAGCGCAACCATCACGGCCACCCCGGCGCCGGCGCCGGCCATCAGCGCTACCCCGCTGTGCGCCGGAGGTTCGGCTACTTTGAGTGTTGGAGGAGGTAGTTTTAGTTCTATTGCCTGGTCTAACAACCAGAATACACAGTCTATATCCGTCGCCACCCCCGGCGCCTATTCCGTCACCGTGACCGATCCGATTGGTTGCACCGGCTCGGCATCGTACATGCTCATCGTCTCCCAACCCACGCTGGCGATATCCGGGACGCCCAATTTCTGTCCGGGCGGCAGCACCACTCTTACCGTGCAGGGCAGCAATTTTTCTTCTGTCCTGTGGTCCACCGGCAGTACTGGCACGTCCATACCTGTTTCCTCCGCAGGCGTGTATAACGTCACGGTTACCAACAGCGTCGGCTGCACCGGTTCGGCCACCCAGGCGGTTGCACCGTACAACGTGATTCCACCAACCATCACGGGGGCTTTCAATATCTGCCAGGGTAGTACCGCGACACTCGCCGTGACCGGCAATTACACTTCTTACAGTTGGTCGACGGGCGGACAAAACCCAAGCGTACAGGTCTCCGCCATTGGCGTCTACACAGTCACCGTCACAAATGCCAACGGTTGTACCGCTACCACCTCGCATGCCGTGACGCAAATATTGCCCTCGCCTTCGCCGGCCATTCAGGGGCCAAGCACTCTGTGCTCCGGCATCGCCATTCTGTCGGTTCAATCGTCCGGAAACTACACCAACTGGACCTGGTCGAACGGCCCCACCGGTACCCCCAATATTATCGTTTCTCAGCTGGGTCAATACATCGTCACCGTTACAAGCGCCAACGGATGCACCGGCACCGCATCGCACATCATCGACACAGCCAGTCCAACCGCGCAAATAACCGGCGATTTCAGTCTGTGCCCGGGCGCTACAAATACCCCTACCGCCGCCGGCACGCCGCCGGGTAATGCCTTATGGAAAAATGGAAACGGTCAGGTGCTCGGCAACGGCGCGCAACTCACCGTCAGCCAGACCGGCATCTATATCGTCGAGATCAGCTCGCTGAACGGAAACAATTTCTGCACCGCGTCCGATACCGTACAGGTGATCGCCGCACCTGTACCCGCCGCCAGCGCAACCGGGGGCATCATCAGCTGCGCATTGCCCGTGATCGTGATCGGCGCAGGCCCTAATGGCCCAGGGCTGGGTTACCAATGGTCGGGGCCTGATGGCTTCGCAAGTAATGCACAGTTCCCGCAGGTTGAGGCGCCCGGCGTTTACGTGGTGACCGTGACCAATTCCGAAGGCTGTACCGCAACTGCTTATGCCGCCGTCAGCCTTGAAGACAAAACCCACACGTTTGAGATAACACCGGAAAACCCCGTCATCGGTACCGAACCCGCCAGCGTCACCGAAGCAATTATCCCCGCCAATATCCATAACCTGGAAGCGTACGGGATTGATATGCAATGGACAAAAACCTTCATCGCGCTTTCCCCTGCCGATTGTGAAGCACAGGTGGAAGACAAAGTTTCCACCTATCCGGCCAGCGTCTTTACAGGCTTATTCAGTCTTGCCCCTGGAGAAACCGCGCCGCTGAACGTTCACCTGATCGACTCGGATACGACCACCTGCTCCGGCATTGTATATCTCCACATTAGAAACCTTTGTACCCTGAGAGACACGTTGACCGCGGTTTATTCTACCGTCGTCGGTACTGCCGACCCGGAAGCAATGGACATGGCCGTAGCGCCCAATCCGGGTACCGGCAAGTACCGCTTGCTCAATGTGCCGGCAACAGCGGCTAGCCTGGAAGTCATCAGCGTCGACGGCAGGCGTATCCTGCAACAAAATCTGGTTCCTGGCAATCAGCCCTTCGATCTCACCGGCAACAGTGCAGGAATCTACTTTGCAGTCGTCAGGAACAACAGGGGCGACCTTGTCCGTATATTTGTTTTGATACTGGTTGAATAAGCATACCGTGTCCTGATCGGACAAGACCGAGAGTTTAAATAGACAGGATTTACAAGATTTACAGGATAAAAAATACCCGCGGCGAAGTCGCAACATCCTGTAAATCTTGTTTATCCTGTCTCACAATACCCCTCGCGGCGAAGCCGCATCATCCTGTAAATCTTGTTCATCCTGTCTGATAAAAAACATTGCCCCTGTCAAAACAACACGCCCAAAACGAAGTAAAAAACCACTCATGTCCGCCCGTTATTTATCGCTCCTCCTCTTCCTGTTCCCGCTGCTGCACAAGCCTGACCCGACCGCTCCGCTGCGCACGGGCAAAGACCTCGCCGTCTTCTTCGCCGTCGAAAAATACCAGAACGGCAGCCTGACCAACCTCCAGAACCCCGTCAAAAACGCCCGCGAGATCGCCGCGACGCTCCAATCCCGCTTCGGCTTCGAAACCGAAGTGCTCGAAAACCCCACCCAGGCCCAGATCATCGCCAAACTCAACGAACTCACCCGCCTCTATGCCAACAACGCCGACGGCCGCCACCCCGCCGACGGACAACTCTTCCTCTTTTTCAGCGGCCACGGCATGTCGGAAGACGAAAACGGCTACTTCCTGCCCGCCGACGCCGACCCCGCCCAGCCCTGGGCCAAAGGCATTGCCTACGAAATCTGGCGACCCAAAATCGACCGCATCAACTGCCGCCACATCCTCGTCGCCATCGACGCCTGCTATTCCGTGCGCTTCGACCCCGACTGGAAAAACCGCCCCGACGGACAGTTCAAACGCCCTGGCGAACTCTCCGACGCCCAAAAGGCGCTGGCCAACTACGAGCAGTACACCGCCCGCGTATTCTTCACCTCCGACAACAAGGAAGACAAAACGCCCGACCGATCCAATTTTGCCCGAAAACTGCTCGAAGGCCTCTCCGCCCCACCCGGCCCCGACGGCTACCTCACCAGCAGCCAACTCTTCGCCAACCACGTGCAGGGCGCCACACCCACGCCCCGCGCCGGCAATTTCGGCAGCGACGACCCGCGCGCTACTTTCCTCTTTTTTGGCCAGACAGAAACCCCCGACGACCCCGACGAAGCCACCTGGCGCAGCGCCCAGCGACAGAACACCCCCGAGGCCTACGCTTACTACCTCGCAGCCTACCCGCAGGGCCGCTACCGCGCCCAGGCCCTCGACGAACGCGCCTGGCTGCTCGCCGTGCAACAGAATACCCCGGCAGCCTACCAAATCTACCTCGATACCAACCCCAATGGCCGGCATCGATCAGAAGCGGCTGCCAAAGTGATCTCCCCCGCTCCGGTGGAGCAGCGGCCGGGGGCCGATGCCCTTATCCCCGGTGGCGCCTTCCAAATGGGCAGCAACAACGGCGAAGCCGATGAAAAACCCGTTCACACCGTCACGCTCGGCAGCTTCTACCTCGCCAAGTACGAGGTCACCGTGGCCGAGTTCAAAGCCTTCACCGACGCCACCGGGTACAAAACCGACGCTGAAAAAGAAGGCTGGTCGTACCGCTGGAATGGCAAAGAATGGGAAAAGATGAATGGCGTCAACTGGCGCCACGACGCCCAGGGCAATCTCCGCCCCCAAAGCGAATACGACCACCCCGTCATCCACGTCAGCTGGAACGACGCCACCGCCTACTGCCAGTGGATGGCAAAAAAAACCAGCCTGCCCTACCGCCTGCCCACCGAGGCCGAATGGGAATACGCCGCCGGCAACGGCGCCAAACACACCCGGTACAGTTGGGGCGACAACGCTCCCGCCGGCAAGCAAGGGGGAAATGTGGCGGATGAAACAGGCGCAGCGGCTTTTAATTGGACTCGGTCGAACGACAACATCTTTATGGATTACCGGGATGGTTTCGCGACTACCGCGCCGGTTGGCGCTTTCAACCCCAACGAATCTGGCTTGTACGATATGACGGGCAACGTCTGGGAATGGTGCAACGACTGGAAAGGTCCCTATCCTTCGGAGCCTCAAACCAACCCTACCGGCCCTACCACCGGCTCCGACCGTGTCGTTCGCGGCGGGTCGTGGTTCTACTACCCGCAGTACTGCCGGGTAGCGAATCGCAACGGCGGCACGCCCGGCGCTCGCAACGACAGCATCGGGTTCCGCCTTGCCAGGACCCTTTAACCCTCCGGGTCTTTTACCCTTTTACACTTTGGCCTCACCCCCTGCCCCCTCTCCGATGGAGAGGGGGTGGATTGCAAGTACCCAGGGCCCGGATCGTATATCACCTGCCACCCGTGTACCGCGCGCAATGACATCTTTACCGGGCATCCTTCGCCAGCCTGAAACCGATGTCGTAATCGCGATAGCCGGCTACGTCGCCAAAGCGACTCGCTACGCGCCAGTACAGCGGGCCGCTGCTCCAGGAACCGCCGCGCACCACGCGGACGTTGCCGGAGGGTATCAACCAGGCCGATCCGTCGCTCGGGGCGCCTTCGTACGTTTCGTGGTAGACGTCTTCGCACCATTCCCACACATTGCCGCTCATATCGTGGAGATCCAATGCGTTGGGGGTATTTTGCGAGCCCACCGGGTAGGTTTTTTTCCGGTAGGCCCATCCAACCGAATAGGTGGGTACATAGGCGGAACTGGGGCCGATTTCCATTTGCTGGGCCGGGTCGGCCACGTTTTTTCCATTGCCAAACATCACGGCGCGACCGCCTCCGCGCGCAGCGTATTCCCACTCGGCCTCGGTGGGCAGGCGGTATTTGCTGCCGGGGAATCGGCTGTTGATCTGGCGGACAAACTCCTGTGCATCATTCCAGCTCACTTGTTCAACCGGGCAATCGTCGCAGTTTTGAAAATGTGAAGGATTGGCGCCCATCACCTCGCGCCATAACTGCTGGGTCACCTCGTATTTGCCAATATAAAAATCCCGCACCGTCACGTAATGGGCGGGACGCTCGTCGTGCGAACAATCCTGCTGATCGCCGGTGCAGCCCATTTCAAACGAGCCGCCACGCACCTTTACCCATTCGTAATCGAGCCGGTTTTCAGTAGAAGGAAGTGCGCTGACTGGGCGTTGCGTATCTGGCTTGCCGGGCCCCGACAGGTCGTAAAAAAGAAAAACGGAGCCGGGATCATCGAGCCCGAAAGCGCCGGCGCGCGGCGTGGGTGTGGCGCCCTGCACGTGGTTGGCAAAGAGCTGGCTACTTGTAAGAAAACCCTCGGGCGCCGGCGCACTGCGGAGACCTTCGAGCAGTTTTCGGGCGAAATTGGAGCGATCGGGCGTTTTGTCCTCCTTGTTGTCGGAGGTAAAAAACACGCGGGCGGTGTACTGCTCGTAATTGGCCAGCGCCTTTTGGGCATCGGTGAGCTCACCGGGTCGTTTGAACTGGCCGTCGTTTTTTGTTCTCCACTCCGGATCGAAGCGCACGGAGTAGCAGGCGTCGATGGCGACGAGGATGTGGCGGCAATTGATTTTGTCGATTTTAGGTCGCCAGATTTCGTAGGCAATGCCTTTGGCCCAAGGCTGGGCAGGATCGGCGTCGGCGGGCAGGAAGTAGCCGTTTTCGTCTTCCGACATGCCGTGACCGCTGAAAAAGACAAATAACTGTCCGTCGGCGGGGTGGCGGCCGTCGGCGTTGGTGGAGTAGAGGCGGGTGAGTTCGTTGAGCTTGGCGACGATCTGGGCCTGGGTGGGGTTTTCGAGCACTTCGGTTTCGAAGCCGAAGCGGGATTGGAGCGTCGCGGCTATAGCGCGTGCTTTTTTGACTGGGTTTTTCTGTTTGGTGAGTCTGCGGTTTTTGTAAGTCTCGACTGCAAAAAAAAAGGCATGGTCCATGCATCTGCGGTCGTTGAGATGACGGAAACTG
>JADZFP010000142.1 GCA_020849825.1 Saprospiraceae bacterium | reverse complement strand
CATCATGGCCCTTTCCGGCGGCGTCGATTCCACCGTGGCCGCGACTTTGCTGCACCGGGCCATCGGTGACCGGCTGTTTTGTTTCTTTGTCGACAACGGTCTGCTGCGCAAAAATGAATACGACGACGTGCTCCATTCCTATCAGGGTATGGGCCTGAACATCGAAGGAGTCGATGACAAAAACCGCTTCTATTCGGCGCTGGCTGGCGTGAGCGATCCCGAACAAAAACGCAAGATTATCGGCCGGCTTTTTATCGAAGTTTTTGAAGAAGAATCAAAAGCGCACCCGGAGTGCGCCTGGCTGGGGCAAGGCACCATTTATCCCGACGTGATCGAATCGGTGAGCGTACACGGCCCTTCTGTTACCATTAAAAGCCACCACAACGTAGGGGGGCTGCCCGAACAACTCAAACTGAAAATCGTGGAGCCGCTGCGCATGCTGTTCAAAGACGAGGTGCGCCGCGTAGGACGCGAACTCGGCGTGCCGGCCATGATCCTCAATCGTCATCCGTTCCCCGGTCCGGGACTAGGCATTCGAATCCTGGGCGACATCACGCCCGATAAGGTTCGCCTCCTGCAGGAAGCCGACGCCATTTACATCAACAAACTCAAATCATCGGGCCTGTACGATCAGGTATGGCAGGCCGGCACTATTTTGTTGCCCATCCAGTCGGTTGGCGTCATGGGCGACGAACGCACCTACGAACAAGCCGTCGCGCTGCGGGCCGTCAACTCCACCGACGGCATGACGGCCGAATGGAGCCGCCTGCCTTATGAGTTCCTGGCCGAGGTGTCGAGCGAAATCATCAACCAGGTGCGCGGCATCAATCGGGTAGTGTTCGATATCTCGACCAAACCGCCGGCGACGATCGAGTGGGAATGATATTCAGGAGGATGCGAGGATTCGAGGATTTGATAAAAGGGTAGTTTTCGTGGTTCGGAATATCAAATTACACGATGATTCGGCTGGCGAGCCTAAATTTCTTCATTTCCTGGCATCCTCCAACATTCAATTTCTCTATTCCCATGACAAAAGTGCTGCCCCAACATTTTTTTGACAATCCGGACATCAGAACCTTGTTGGCTGATGGACATTCCTGCATTTTGCACAAAAGGTTGAATAACCCGCTTTGGGGCAAGGAAGGTTTTATATCGACTCATGCCATTACTTTCGTGCGGCGTGGAAAGCTGCGCGTCGAAGGCGCGGAAGACCGCTTGCTGGAAGTAACGGAGGGTAATATGGTTTTACTGCCCAAGGGCATCTACACAGTATCCGATATTCTGCCCGAATCCGGTGATTTTGAAGCGCTGATGTTTTTCTTTGAAAAAAAGACGCTGGAATCTTTTGTTGAAACCCTCGATTTGCCTCCCCAGCGCGCTGTTACTGCAGAGCCGGCGCTGCTCGGAGCCCATCCCGTTGTTTCAGGATTCGTCGACAATCTGCTGCGAACCTACCCCAGCCAAACGGCCCAATCACGTCAGCTGGCGCAGATCAAACTGGCTGAATTGCTTTATTTGATCCATTCGGCCAGTCCCGACGGACAGTTTGCCGGCCTCATCACGAACCTTAACAATCGCGAACGCCGCAGTTTGCGTGAGTTTATGGAAACCAATTTTACCAGGCCGCTTAGCATCGAGGACTTCGCCTACCTGACGGGCCGCTCGGTGGCGAGTTTCCGGCGCGATTTCAAAACCCAGTTTGGCGGAATGTCGCCCAAACAATGGCTGATCGACCGCCGGCTCGATCTTGCGGCAAAAATACTGGCCAACAGCATTACAAGCATTACAGAAGTCGTACAGGAGGTCGGTTACGACAACGTGCCGCATTTTATCAAGGCTTTTGGGCAGAAGTTTGGGGTGTCGCCCAAACAATATTCGATTCAGAAAAGGCAGACCTTGCTGGTTTGAAAGATTTGATCGAAAAACACAATTTTTGAAATTTTTGCCAAAGTTAGATTTTCCATCCCGGCGCAATTTTGCCCTGTCCTTTTAAACTAAAAGCAGGACAAACTTTTCCATGAAAAAAATTGCACTTGTAACGGGCGGGAGCCGCGGCCTGGGGAAAGATATGGCACAGGCGATCGCAGCAAAAGGCCTCGATGTGGTCGTGACCTGGCAAAGCGGCGAACAGGCTGCCGGGGAAGTCGTTTCCAAGCTCGAGCAGGCGGGCACGGTTGCGGCCGCTATCCAGCTGGATTTGTTGAAATTCGATTCGCTCGACGACTTTGCCCCTCGCCTTCAGCGCTTGCTCGACGATAAGTTCGGGGGGCGAAAACTCGATTTTTTAGTCAATAATGCCGGCATGGGCGCAACAATTCCCATGGCACAGGCCACGGCAGCGCAATTCGACGACTTTATGAATGTACATTTCAAAGGGGTTTACTTCTTAACCCAAAAACTGTTGCCGCTGATGAATGATGGCGGCGGGATCGTCAATATCTCTACCGGAACGACGCGATTTTGCCTGCCGGGTTACTCCATCTACGCCTCCATGAAAGGCGCAATTGAAGTGCTTACGCGTTATATCGCCAAAGAATTCGGGCGTCGCGGTATCCGTGCCAATGTTGTAGCGCCGGGTCCTATAGAAACCGATTTCAATGGCGCCGCGATCCGCTCCAACCCGCAACTCAAAGAACGACTTTCCGGCATGACTTCCCTGGGCCGCGTCGGTCAGGCCGATGATATCGGCAGTGTCGTGGCTTTTTTGTGTTCTGATGAGAGCAAGTGGGTCAATGGGCAACGAATCGAAGTCTCAGGCGGAATCAATATTTAGTGCAGACTGTTTTTTTGATCCTTACCGAAACCATTGCGTTTTAATGACTGTTTTTACGCGTCATACCTGTCGTGTAGAAACAGTTTTTTTATGTCAATTTCCAAAATGTCCGATCTGCTGGGCCTCAAAAAAGCGGCGGAAGTTGTTGCCCTGACCCTGAAAGCCATGCGTGAACACGCCCGCCCGGGCATGAGCACCAGGCAACTCGATTTGTTCGGCGGAAAAATGTTGTCGGGTTTTGGCGCCCGCTCCGCTCCGGCTTTGGCGTATGGCTTTCCGGGCTGGACCTGCATATCCGTCAACCGCGAATTTTGCCACGGCATTCCGTCCGATCGAACGATTTTGCAGGAAGGCGACCTAATCAACATCGACGTGTCGGCCGAATTGGACGGTTTCTGGGCCGATAATGGTTGCTCTTTCGTCTTAAACGCCGATCCCTACAGGCACAGCCGCCTCGTCGATGCATCCCGCCAGATTCTGGCGCTGGCCATCGGTCGTATTCGCGATGGCGTACGAATTTCCGAGGTCGGGCATCTGATGGAAACGGAGGCGAAAAAGCGCGGCTTTAAGGTGATCCGAAACCTGATGGGGCATGGCATTGGAAGGAGTTTGCATGAGGAGCCGCATGAGATCGCCAATTTTCGCGACCGCTTTAACAGGACGCGCTTCCGAAAGAATTCGGTGGTCGCCATCGAAACGTTTATTTCTACCGACTCCCGTTACGCCGCGACTTTGCCCGATGGCTGGACGATGGTCGGCGACCGGGGCGGTTTTATGGCGCAACACGAACATACCATTGTCGTGACCGACGGCCAGCCGATTATTTTAACTGCCGGAAATGGTGTTTGGGATTGATACAGAAATGATTACCTTTGCTCATGAACAAAAAATCATTTCCTGAATCATGAGAAAACTGACCTTTCTGTTTTTTGCAATCTCGTCTGCCTTGCTTTTTCAAGCCTGTCAGCCTCGGCAGACGACGCCCGCTGCGGAACTCCCGAAATTTGACGAAACGGCCGACACCGCCGAGATCATGAAAGTGATCGACAATGAAACCAAATCTTTTTTCGATGGCAATTATGAAGCCTGGGCCAGCAACTGGAGCCACGAACCCTATGCCATGCAAGCCTGGAACAACAGCGACGGCACCTCCAGCGCAGCAGTGGGTTGGGAAAAAATCAATGCCCAGGGAAAAGAATGGATCGAAAAGTATTATAAAAACGGGAAAAATATCATCCATCCCGAATACAAACGGGATACCCCACAGGTCAAGTTTTTTAACGAAAAAACGGCTTACCTGATCTGGAAACAGTACAATGCCGATCAGGACAAGAAATTCTACCGCGTCAGCCAGGAAACGCGCATCATGGAAAAACAAGCCGATGGCTGGAAGATTGTCAACGTAACGGCAATGTGGGATGTAGAACCTAAGGTTCCGGCGGAACCATTTCAGTGAATAATATGAACAGAAAACAATTCCTGAAACTAATGGCTGCTCTGCCGGTGGCCGGTGTTGCTATGAAACTCAGCAGTTTAAATCAGTTTGCCGGCGAACTCGGCAACACCGAACGCATGCCTGCCCTTTTTCTGGGGCACGGCAGCCCGATGAACGCCATCGAGGAAAATGAATTCGTGTCCGGTTTTCGCAAAACGGGCCAGGAAATGCCCACTCCAACTGCCGTATTGTGTATTTCCGCCCACTGGGAGACGCGTGGAACCTTCGTCACTGCCATGGACCATCCGCGCACCATACACGACTTCGGCGGGTTCCCCAGGGCTTTGTTCGAGGTGCAATACCCGGCGCCCGGCCACCCCGAACTGGCGAAGGAAGTGCAGGGAATGGTGAGCAAAACGCAGGTCGGACTCGCTCACAACTGGGGGCTCGATCATGGCGCCTGGTCGGTGATCAAACACCTGTATCCCAAAGCCGATGTACCCGTCATCCAGATGAGCCTGGATTATAGTAAACCGCCGCAATACCACTACGAACTGGCCCGCGAACTGGCCGCCCTGCGCCGTAAAGGCGTACTGATCGTCGGCAGCGGCAATATGGTGCACAACCTGCGCCTGGTCGCCTGGGACCGCCTGAACGAAGTGGACTACGCTTTCGACTGGGCAACCGAGGCCAGCGACAAAATGAAAACCGCGATCCGCTCGGGCGATCACCAACCCCTGGTCAATTTTCAGACGCAGGGCCGTTCGTTCGATCTCGCCATTCCCACGCCGGAGCATTTTTTGCCCTTGCTGTACGTGCTAGCCTTGCAGGAAAAAGACGAGGCGTCGTCGTTTTTTAACGATAAAGCCGTGGCCGGTGCATTGACCATGACTTCAGTGAAAGTGGATAAGGCGTAACTTCGCTGTATGAAACCGGAAGAGGAAATTCTGCGCTATATCGCCCAGTTTACTACGCTCAGTCAGGGCGAAGCCGAAGAAATTGTAAAAACCATCAAGGTAAAAGCCTTCAAAAAAGGAGCCTTCCTGCTGAAAGAGGGGCAGGTGGCCAAGCTGTGCTATTTTGTCCTGAAAGGCTGCGTGCGGCAGTATTTCCTCGTCGACGGAGAGGAAAGAACGACCAATTTTTACACCGAGGGCCAGCCGGTGACGCCGTATGGCGGCACTTTCCGGCAGGAAGCCTCAAAGTACTACTTGTCTTGCCTGGAAGACACCATTGTCACGGTCGGATCGCCGGAACAGGAAGCTCTGTTTTTTGCCAAATTTCCACGTCTGGAACCAGTAAGCCGTCTGGCAATAGAAGAAGAATTGGGTAAAAGCCAGGACCAGTTGTCGACATTTATTCTCAGCAGTCCGGAAGAGCGTTACCGTCAGTTGCTGGCGACCCGCCCTGATCTGCTCGAACGCGTCCCGCAGTATCATCTGGCGAGTTATCTGGGTGTCAAACCCGAGTCGTTGAGCCGGATCAGGAAACGAATTACCATCAAAGCAGATTGATTTTATTAACCAAAGTCAATGAAGCGCTGCCTCGCATACACTGACCTTTGCACTAAAATGATTCAAGTGCAATGAAAGCAACAACAATGAAAGCGGCGGTATACCGTCGTTATGGCGCTCCGGAAGTCGTGAAAATCGAAACAGTCGACAAACCCGTGCCAGCCGACCACGAAGTTCTCCTGAAAATTCACGCCACGGCCGTCAATTCGGCCGACAGCAGGCTGCGCAGGGCCGATCCGTTTGCGGTACGTTTTGTATTTGGCCTGTTTCGACCGCGCAAACCGATACTCGGTGGCGTATGGTCGGGCGTGGTAGAGGCTGTGGGAAAAAACGTCACGAAATACCGGGTCGGCGACGCCTTGTTCGGGGCCACGGCGATGGTGATGGGCGCACACGCCGAATACCTGTGCCTCCCCGAATCGGGTGCATTGGCCTACAAACCCGATAATTTCAGCCATGAAGAAGCCGCCGCTTTGCCATTTGGCGGAATGACTGCGCT
>JADZFP010000141.1 GCA_020849825.1 Saprospiraceae bacterium | reverse complement strand
TCTTCCCGGACTATTGTTATATATTACTTCTGAACAAACGCGCGGTCCAGCGTCCGTCCGTCGAACTCGCCTGTAGGCCGGCCGCTAACGTGGTTGTACACCGCGGCGACAAACACCGTACGCGCCGCTGACATGACCGTACTGACCAGCAGAATGATGCCTACCGCGATGGTGATTGCCAAAATGGCATTTACCTTCATCAAAAAAAAGCCGATTCCGACCGCGGCCAGGATACCGAGAAAGTGAAACACCCCGAAACTCGCGTTGGCCGCCAAGGACTCGCCCCATTTTTGTTTCATGAGCCGGCCCGACTCTTTTACCGATTCAAACACGCCCTTGTCTTCATAAATCAGCACCGGCACCACGAAAAAGGTCATGACCGACCAGGCCAACCCGATCAGACCGGCGACGATTTCGCCGATTTTGCCCGTGTTTTGCAACAATTGCAGCAAGGTGCCCACCGTGGCCGACAGCACCGACCAGCCGAATATCTTGCCGATGCGGGAAAAAGCAAAATCGAAGCCTTCCTGCAGGCTGGTTTCTTCGCCGTTCAGGATTTTCACCGCGCAGTAGATCAGCGCGGAGTTGAAAAATACGATAAGGAAAAAGTTGATGAGGTAGTAAATAAAGATCACCGCAATGCCGAGGATGTTGCTGCTTTGTTCGTCGTTCATCATCCGGTCTATCTGATCGCCGAAAAGAAAAAAGCCGCCGCCGAAGAAAGTAGCCAGCACGAGGATGAGAGAGACGGACGAAAAAACCGGGAACAGCAGGAGCGAGCGGTTTTGGTTGATGATGTGGAGACTGGTTTTGGCCAGTTCCCAGCCGTTGCTGAGACGTGAGAAGAATCCCATGTTGATTTGGTTTTAGATTTTTTGAATTTGTTTTTTTGCGCCAAAATTATTTGGCAAAGGCAAATGTATGGGAGCAGTTCGTTTCGCAGTATAGGTTAATGCAAAATATTTATCAATTAAACTCACGGTTGTTCCTTGGCCAGTTCGATCATGGCCGTCAATTCGTCTACCAAGGCATCGGGGCTGCCGGAGTAGCCGACGCTTTTAAAACGGATTTTCCCGTTTTGGTCCACGACAAATTTGGTTGGAATACCGGACACGCCGAAAGAAGCCACCACTTTGTCTTCCAGGTCGAGCAAAACGTGGAAGGGGTAACCTTTGCTTTGTATGAAATCGCCGGCGGCCTTGGCTTTATCTTCTACCCGTTCCCAGGTATCGATAAAGAGGAATTGCACGTTGGGGTCGTCTTTGAATTTATTTTGGGCCTGCTGCATGCCGGGAAAGGAGGCTTTGCAGGGGCCGCACCAGGTGGCCCAGAAGTCGAGCACCACGACTTTGCCTTTCATGCTTTCAAGACTGACTTCTTCGCCTTTGAGATTTTTTAACGCGAATCCCGGCGCCGGCTGGCTGATCATTTTTGCGGCCAGGCTCTTTTTCTGGTTGATCCGGGCCATTTTTTCCAGGCCGGCCAGGTAGGCGTCGGTGCCGGCGGCCGATTTGTCTTCGGCTGCGAACAAGCGTTTGAACTGATCTTTCATGGCCGCGGTGGCCTGCCCGTGCAGAATGAAACCTTCGAGGCGATACCGCAGATCGGGCGCGCCGGTGCGTTCGAGGTAGGCGGTGTAGCGTTCGTTCATGTCGGCATTTTCGCCTTTAGAAATTTCCACCACCTGGGCCTGGTAGGCGGCAGCCGTGTTGGGGTCGTTCAATTTGTCCAGCACGTAGGCGTAGGTGTCGGCATATTGGCTAAAGGTGTATTTGCGGTCTTGTTCCCAGGATTTGTCGGATTTGTAGGAGGGTTTGGCTTCTTTGGGCGCAATCATTTCCGATTTTGCCCATTCGGTGGCTTCAGCCGCCATTTTACGGGCCTTTTCCATCTCTTCACCGTTTTCCGCCAGTTCCCAGGCCACATTGTTATACAAACTGGCCCGGCTGTCGGCCTGCATCCGGCCGGCAATTTTATTCAACAGGTCCCAGTTTTTCTTTTCAGCCGCTTTGTTGCCCAAAGCAAAATAAGCCTCGTTCACTTCGTCCTGTTCGGTATCGTTGGCGGGGGGGAAGTCCTTCAGATAAGTTTCGATCATGGCTTCCTGTTTAGTCAGGTCGGGTTCATTCCGGATAGCCTGCCGGCGTTCCTGGCGTACAAAAACGCCCTTTGGGTAATTTTTGCGGATTTTTTCGCGGATGGAGTTGGCTTTTTCTGCCACGGAAAGGCGGTCGTAGAGCCGGGCCATGGTAATCCAGTCTTTTTCCTCCAGATTTGGCGCTTTTTCGACTTCTTCCAGCAAGACCTGCGCTTCCACTTTGCCGGCGTCGCCGCGTTTTACGGCCATCAGGTTGTTGATGTACGGGGCAAAATATTGTTGTCTGAGATCGGGTTTGGCGGCGAAGGCCCGGCTCAGCAATTCCAGTGCCGCGGTTGTTTTCCGGTTCAGTTCGAACAAGCCGCCCCAGTCGCGGTAAAGCACGGCCTGCGCCGCCCAACGTTGGGGCATGGGTTTACCGGAAGCATCGCTCAATGAAATGAAATGACCTTCTCCGCTGTTGTTGTCCCATCGTTCGCCAGCCTGGAAGCCCAGCATGGCCACTTGCGCATCCGCCGAGGGCGTGAAACTACCCGTGATTTTGCCGCCGGTATATTGCAGCATCAGGTCGACGACTGCCGGCGTTTTGCCGGCAAATTCGATTGCTGTCACTTCGATGGGTTCTTGCGCGTTTTGGAGCGGGCTTTTTGAAATATCATATTCGAAGCGAACACTTTCGCCCGGTTTCGGATGAGCCGGCGTAATGGAAAGATGCGCCGTTTGCCCCTGTGTGGTGGCGACCACGGCAAGTAAAAACAGAGAAATGAATAGATTTTTCATTTGCTGAATAAATTATTTTCTGATCAAACGAATATGGCTGGCAGCTTAAAAACGCGGGCATACCACGCGCCGGCGCCGCTCGGCCGGATGGAAATAGGTCAGCGAGAGTTCAAAGGCGCCCCGGGAATTGTTGGCCAGGGTCAGGGAGGAAACGGTGACATCGTAACTCAATCCGAGCATCCAGCGTTCGAGTTCGAGCATGGCGACGAAGGTGACGGCATCCATTTGTAAGCCGCTGTCGAGGCGATTGCCCAGGCGCGCCCAGGCGCCCAGCCGCAGGGCCAGTTCGTTGCGGTCATTGTTGGAATACCGCACATTCAGGCCGAAATCGCTTTCGAATGCGGGCCCTTGTCTCATCACCAGAACGCCGGGCGCCAACCCGAAGTTTTCGCTTAACGGCAGCAGGCCGCCCGCATGCCCCGACCAGCGGGAGTACAGCCGTTCACCATCATCCTCCACCAGCGAAATGACCGGTTGGTTGATGTGGTGCAGCGCGGCGCCGGCGTACCAAAAACCGTTGTCGTTGAAGAGCATGTACCATAATATGCCGGCGTTGAAGTCGGCATAAACATTGGTGTTGGCGTTAGCGTTCGGTTCGCCGTTGCCGGCGTTGAGATCGGGGGTTTCAGTCGTGGGGTCGAATTGCCGGCTGAACCAAAGTTTGCTCCAGTCAATGTTATTCTGACCAAACCCGAATTGTGCCCCGGCTGCCAAAAAATGATCGGCACGTCGCGGGCCGCCGCTCAGTTGTTTTAAAAATGCCCCGCCCAGGTGGCCCTTATTTTGCACGTAGCGGGCCGTGCCGGCCTCGTCGTGCATAACGCCCAAACCGAGCGCAAAATAGTCGTCGCGGCCGACGCCGAGCCGGAAATCGGCCGCTGCGGAGTACGTGCGAAAGGGGACGGGAGACAGAAAACTGCTCCACTGATCGCGGTAATTGGCCGTCACCCGCCACCGACCGTCAAAGGCGCCGGTCATGGCCGGGTTGAGATTCCAGGGCGAAGCGAAATACTGGGAAAAGCGGGGGTCCTGCCCGTGCAGGTTCCCGCAAATAAGCAAGAGTAATAAAAAGAATCCGGAGACCGGCGGGTAAAATTGCTTCATAACTTACGGGTTGTTTAAGCCGGTGTAACGGGGTGCAAATTCTCCCAAAGGTAAAAATTATCGGATTAGCGTTGTATTCCCGCGCAAGCTTTCCACAAAACCGTCGGCATATTCCGCTTCCACGTACCACACATAAACGCCTGTTTGCGCATCCTTGCCCCGGAATTGCCCGTTCCAGCCGCGTTGTTCATCATTTACGGGGAAGTCGAGGGCTTCGTATACCAGTTCACCCCAGCGAT
>JADZFP010000140.1 GCA_020849825.1 Saprospiraceae bacterium | reverse complement strand
CGGTTTGCCGTGATGTCGTTGTTGCGGATGCGCACGTCGCGGGTGGGGCTTTTTTGCCAGTCGACGCCCAGGTCCACGCCGGTCATCGTGCAGTGTTCCACCTTGCCGGCATAGCGCTCGGCGAACACGGCGGTTTTGCAGTCGTCGAAGCTTATGGGCGCCCAGGGCAGGCCGATGTTGGCCCAGCTGCTGTTGTTGCGCGCCGAGAGGTGTATGCCAAAGCCTTCGCGGGGGTAGGCGTTCACCACGCCGCTGTGCCGCATATCGCTGAACGTCAGGTTGCCTACGTTCAGGTTCGTGTTCGTAGCCACGATGCCGTTGGCCAGTCGCTCGAAACTGTTGGCGCCGAAGACGTTGAAATCGCGGTAGTTTTTCAAAAAAATGCCGCAATAACCCCGCTCCTCGATGGCCTCGGGCATGCCGGGGTAGGCCACTTTGAGCGCCTGGCCGGGGGCGGTGGAAAAGGTGTTGCCCGAAAAACCGAGGAAGCTCACTTGTTCCTGGCCGGCTGCCGCGCCGGTCATGTCGAGGTGGAGACCGACGTAGTTGTTGGTGAACTCGGTCGATTCTATCCGCAGGCTGGAACCGGGCTGGGCATTGATCCCGAACCGGGCGTCGGTGATGCGCGATTGTTGCATATTGAGTTGAATAACTTTGCTTCCCGCCGCTCTGGGCTCCACGATGATGCCTTCGGAGAGCGCGTCGCCGGGACAGGTCCTGAACTGTGCGTATTGCGTGTTCAGATAGGGCGTGCCAGCGCTCGGGGCCGCATCTTCGGCGATGACAATACTGGCGCCGGGCATCAGCACAATATCGCGGTAGGCGCCGGATGAACCCTGGATCAGGGCTGGAACGTCGATGATCAGTTCGTCGTCGATGTACAAATCGGGCAAACTGCCAGTGGAGCCGGGTACAATCGTGCCGGCCGCTAACAGGGCGCTCAGTTGGGTCTGCGGGGCTACGCGCAAATCGATAAAACTGCTGTTGCTCAGGGTGTAAGTTGCCTCTGCTTGAAGGGGTGGATCGCAGGAAGGGTCGATGACCCTTGCCCGGAAATTATTTAACACACCGGGCCAGGTACCAAAACGCGAAAAAGTAAAGGTAAAAGAAGGACAAACCAGGGTATTTTCATCGGGTGCGGGTGGAGCCGTCACGGTGCCGGAAACACGCGTTACCCCGCCACCCAGCGGTGTTTCGGAGACGTTTTCGAGCGCGCCGTTGTCTACAAAATTGATGTAGGGTAGTTGGCAGTCAAACTGAATCTCAAATTGATGCTCGGCGGTGTAGTAGTGGCAAATTTCAATAGTCACCTGAAAATCGAGGTCGCAGATGTCGAAATAGATTTCTGATGAGGCGGCAGGAATAAAAGAGACGTTAGCCACACAACTGTTTTCGGGCGGCGAGCCTGGTTGGGCGCTCAGGGCGTTGGAAGAAAACAACAGTGCTGCAACAACAAGGGAAAGTAACTGGATGAGCGGAATAGCCCTTCGCGGGGGGGGGGGGGAGAAAATACGTTTTTCATTGGTAGAAAAATAATGTTGATGAAAAAATGAAGCGGTCGACCGGGTACGAATATACGGGATTATCGGGCAGGTGGGCTGGACAAGATTTTTTAAAAATCAGGTGGCAACCCATCTGTATCATCAACATACAGTATTCATTTTCAATTTTTTACAACTCTGAATAATCAGGGTTCCAATAATATTTATCTGGAAAAACGCGTACAAAAAAGCGCCACCGGGAGGCTTCCCGATGGCGCTTATAAATGTTATCAAGAAAAACTGGAATCTCAATTTTCGTCTTCCACCAGCACTTCCTCTTCGCGGTTTTCGCGGAAAGGACGGCCCGAGCCCGTGACCTGGATACGGTCGTACTGACGCATACCGGTGCCGGCAGGGATTTTCTTGCCGACGATAACGTTCTCCTTGAGGCCCATGAGGTAGTCTTTCTTCGCGGCGATGGCAGCGGTGGAAAGTACCTTGGTGGTTTCCTGGAAGGAGGCGGCCGAAATCCAGCTGTCCGTACCGAGCGAGGCTTTGGTGATACCCAGCAGCATCGATACAGCGGTAGCCGGGAGGGCGTCGCGGTATTCGACGAGTTTTTTGTCGTTGCGCTTGAGGAAGGAATTTTCCTCGCGCACCTGACGCAGGGTAACCAGTGCGCCGGCTTTCAGCTTGGTGCTGTCGCCCTGGTCGGTGCTGAATTTTTTGTCGAAGATCCAGTCGTTGTAATCGATGAACTCGTTGCGTTCCACGGGTTCGCCTTCGAGGAAGTGCGTATCGCCCGGTTCAACGATTTCGAGGCGGCGGAGCATTTGGCGCACGATCACCTCGATATGTTTGTCGTTGATGTTGATACCCTGTGAGCGGTACACTTCCTGTACGCCATTGACGAGGAAATACGAGGCGGCAAACGGGCCTTCGATAGCGAGAATATCTTTCACCGCGATGGTGCCCTCGGTCAGGGCCGTACCGGCGCGCACAAAGTCGCCATCCTGCATAAGGATGTGCTTGGTGAGCGGGATGAGGTATTTGCGCTTCTGGCCGTCTTTGGCTTCGATCATACATTCGCGGTTACCGCGTTTGATGGAGCCGAAGGTAATGACGCCGTCGATTTCGGCCACAACAGCCGGATTCGAGGGGTTACGGGCTTCGAACAGTTCGGTTACGCGCGGCAGACCGCCGGTGATGTCGGCGATTTTACCCAGTTTACGCGGAATCTTGACGATCTGCTGACCGGATTTGACGGCATCGCCGTCGTCGACCGTGATGTAGGCGCCGATCGGGAGGGAGTAGTTTTTGAGTTCCTCGCCCGTTTTGGCGTTGACGATGGTGATGAAAGGAATTTTCCGCTTGTTTTTGGATTCGATAACGACCTTTTCGGCGAAGCCGGTTTGGTCGTCGCGTTCCATGCGGTAGTTGACGCCTTCTTCGAGCGAGTTGTAACGGGCCACCCCGTCGAACTCACTGACGATCACGGCGTTGAACGGATCCCATTCGCAAATTTTATCGCCTTTATTGACCTCCTGTCCGTCTTTTACAAAAATATACGAGCCGTACTGGATGTAACTGTTGGCGAAGATGCGGTTGGTTTTAGGATCAACGATGCGGAGCTCGCCCGTACGGGACACGACTACCTGAACGGGATTGCCGTCGTTGTCGGTACCGTTGACCGTTTTGATCGAGTCAAACTCGATACGGCCGTTGTTTTTGGAAACGAGGCTGTTTTCCGTCTGGCCGACCATGGCGGTACCACCGGTGTGGAAGGTACGGAGGGTCAGCTGCGTACCGGGTTCACCGATCGACTGGGCAGCGATGATGCCCACGGCGTCGCCCATTTCGGCAATACGGCCTGTGGCGAGGTTTTTACCATAGCACTTTGCACAAACGCCGTGACGGCTTTCGCAAGTCAGTACCGAACGAATGGTCACTGTTTCGACTTCTGCCACATCGATAGCGGCGGCGATAGCGTCGGTAATGTATTCGCCGGCAGCAACAAGAAGTTCTTCGGTTTCCGGATGATAAATATCGTAAAGGCTGTAACGGCCCTTGATCCGGTCGCGCAGGTTCTGGATGATTTTGTCGCCTTCTTTCAGTGCGGTGGTGTCGATGCCGCGCAAGGTGTTGCAATCCGTTTCGCGGATAACCACATCCTGGGCAACGTCGACCAGACGGCGGGTCAGGTAACCGGCGTCAGCCGTTTTCAGAGCGGTATCGGCCAGACCCTTACGTGCGCCGTGTGTGGAGATGAAGTATTCCTGTACAGAGAGCCCTTCGAGGAAGTTCGACAGGATCGGGTTTTCGATGATAGCGCCGCCGGTGTCGCCGGATTTACGCGGCTTGGCCATAAGGCCGCGGAGGCCGCAGAGCTGTTTGATCTGCTGTTTGGAACCGCGGGCGCCGGAATCGAGCATCATAAACACGGAGTTGAAGCCTTGTTTGTGGCTGCTCAGTTCTTTCATCAGCTGGTCGGTGATGCGGTTGTCCGCATACGTCCATTTGTCGATGATTTGGTTGTAGCGTTCGTTGTAGGTAATGAGACCCATATTGTAGTTGTCCCACACCTCGTCTACTTCGGTCTGGGCCGATTCGAGTACGGTCTTTTTGATCTTCGGAATAATCAGGTCGCCGAGGTTGAAGGACAGGCCGGCTTTGAAGGCCCAGCCAAAGCCCAATTCCTTGATACCGTCGAGGAACTCGGCCGTTGCCTTGAAGCTGGTACGGGCCAATACGTCGGCGATGATCACTTTCAGGTTGCGCTTGGTGAGCAGTTCGTTGATGAACGGCACCGTGCTTGGTACAGCTTGATTGAAGAGTACGCGACCGACCGTGGTTTTGATACGTTTGTGAACGATTTGACCGTTTTCGTCTTGCGCTACGCGGCATTCGATACCGGCGTGCAGGTCGAGTTGGCCCTCGTTGTAGGCGATGATGACTTCTTCCGGGGAATAGAAGCGACGTCCTTCACCTTTCACCGGGTTGTCGGTGATCGACTGGCGTTCTTTGGTCAGGTAGTACAGACCAAGCACCATGTCTTGCGAAGGCAGGGTGATGGGCGAGCCGTCCTGCGGGTTAAGCATGTTGTGGCTCGACAGCATCAGTACCTGTGCTTCGAGAATGGCGGCATGACTCAGCGGCACGTGTACGGCCATCTGGTCACCGTCGAAGTCGGCGTTGAATGCCGTACAAACGAGCGGGTGCAGCTGGATTGCCTTGCCTTCGATCAGGCGCGGTTGGAATGCCTGAATGGAGAGGCGGTGCAGCGTCGGAGCGCGGTTGAGCAGTACCGGGTGGCCGCGCAGGATATTTTCGAGGATTTCCCAGATAACCTGGTCTTTGCGATCCACGAGTTTTTTTGCCGATTTGACCGTTTTGACAATGCCCCGCTCGATGAGTTTGCGGATGATAAACGGTTTGAACAATTCGGCGGCCATGGCTTTCGGGATACCGCACTCATGCAGTTTGAGTGTCGGGCCCACCACGATAACCGAACGACCGGAATAGTCGACGCGTTTACCGAGCAGGTTCTGACGGAAACGGCCCTGCTTGCCTTTCAGACTCTCGGAAAGGGATTTGAGGGCGCGGCCGCCTTCTGCTTTTACGGCGTTGGATTTACGGGAGTTGTCGAACAGCGAGTCGACGGCCTCCTGCAACATGCGTTTTTCGTTGCGCAGGATTACCTCGGGCGCCTTGATTTCGAGCAGGCGTTTGAGGCGGTTGTTGCGGATAATGACGCGACGGTACAAGTCGTTCAGGTCGGACGACGCGAAGCGGCCGCCGTCGAGCGGAACGAGCGGGCGCAATTCGGGCGGCACCACCGGCAGGTACTGAATCACTGCCCATTCGGGGCGCTGACCGGAATCTTCGAGGCCTTCGCGGAAGGCTTCCACGACGCGCAGGCGTTTGTTGGCCTCGGTTTTTTTGGCCTGGCTGCTTTCATTGGCGGCCTCGTGGCGCAACTGAGCCGACAGGTCTTCCAGATTCAGGATGCTCAGCAGGTGGAACACTGCTTCTGCGCCCATTTTGGCGATAAATTTATCGGGATGGGTATCGTCGAGTTGCTCGTTGTCTTTGGGCAACGTGGCGAGCAGTTCGAGATATTCTTCTTCGGTGAGCAGGTCCATTTTACTGATACCCTCCTCGCCTTTGATACCCGGCTGGATGACGACGTAGCGTTCGTAGTAGACGATAGCTTCCAGTTTCTTGGACGAGAGTCCGAGAATGTAGCCGATCTTATTCGGCAAACTTTTGAAGAACCAGATATGGACGACCGGCACCACCAGGCGAATGTGCCCCATACGCTCGCGGCGAACCTTTTTCTCGGTTACTTCCACGCCGCAACGGTCGCACACAATGCCCTTGTAGCGAATACGCTTGTATTTGCCGCAGTAGCATTCGTAGTCCTTCACGGGACCGAAAATGCGTTCGCAGAACAAGCCGTCGCGTTCGGGCTTGTACGAACGATAGTTGATGGTTTCAGGCTTGAGTACTTCGCCATAGCTGCGCTCCAGGATTTCATCCGGGCTGGCGAGCGAAATGGTGATGCTGTCGAAGCCTTGGTCGGTCTTGTTAGTTTTCTTTTTGAACGGCATATTGCAGAAATGTGATAGCCAAAAATGTAATTGGTAGGTAAATCAGGTAGTGTATTAAAATTTGCCAATCAATACGATACGATTTCTTAATCCGGGTCGGCTGCAAACCAGCCAGTATTTCAGACTAAACGGCGAAGGATACTCATCCAGACACATTTCATATCCTTCTACTTGTATACCGGCATCGGTTGCGATTTTAGCCAGTGTATAAGGCGTAAACCAAAACCGGTGATCCGTATTAATCATCTCTTCGTTGCGTAGTGCGAACCGGATACTGGTATAACTCCAGGCATTCGGTACTGTGATGATAATCCTGTCGGTCACCGGTCCGTATTTCTGCCTTATTTGAGCAAGAAACTCAACCGGGTTTCCGATATGCTCCACGACTTCACCTGCCAGAAGATAATCCCACCGGAGGCCTTCAGCAAGTGAGGCAGGAATTGGCTCGGTCACCACATTACTGACATAAGACTCAAAACCTTCGCGATTCATGTATTGAATACCCTCGGTATTGATGTCAATGCCAATAACTTTTGTCGCCTCGCGGGAAAGCACTTCGTGCAACCAGTTACCCGCTTTGCGTCTTTGTTCGATCAGCGGTAAATGGTCCACACAGCCAAAGTGAATGACTCTTTTGTCTTTCACGAGGTTTTTCAGGCAATCCAGCCGGGTCATAGGCGCAGAAGAGCCTTTGAACCGAAACTGGTAAATGCTTGAAAAGACATTCCCGTTTAAATATTTTTTGTCCTCTTCATCAAAGAGCAACATTCTCTTATCTTTTTTTCAGCCAGCGGTAAAGCGGCGTATACTTCAAATAATGCTTAAAATTCAACCACTTGGTTCGCACCGGAATCCCAACAAATCCGCCAAGAATGTCGGGCAAATGTTCATCCGGAACATCTAGCACTTTAGGGTTTCTCCGAAGCATCCCGAATAACAGGGCGATACCGCCGGTTTTTTCAGAAGGCAAATGCCAGATGAGGAGAATCACGTCATTTGGGTCGACATTGTTGTGATGCGGTGCGGTCCAGATACGTTTGATAAAAGGTTCGAGCGAGCCAAAGCCTCCGATTTTATGATAACAATAGCTCAGAAAATGCGCTTCTTCATTGAGTTTGGGTAAGTTTTGTCGAAACCTCGACAGCATATTTTCCCAAACGGCAGGCACCATTTCATTGATGCGTCGGACAACCGACAGCGTCGCAGCAAAAACTTCACCGCCATAATACACCGGGTCATGGCCGGGATCAACTCCCTTATCCAGATCGGCGAATATCGAACGCATGTCTTTTCTGGTTACCCCATTAATGTTATGCGCTGAATCGTAAGGCATTGTCAATGCCAGCAATGACTTTTCCCGTATGGCGGTAAAAAGTTCATCCAGCGGACGATTGACGATACAATCCGAATCGAGCACAACAAATGCGTCTGTGTCGTCGTGGTAATGAATTTCAAAGAACTTCAGCACGTCGAAAATGTAGAACTGGTTTCGCCACTTTCCGAAATAACCGGGCGGAGTTTGCCAGGTTAAAGGAAGCGTAACCACCTCTACATGAGCGTCGTACAATTGTTTTTTTAAGTCAAATCCCTCAATATCAGGGAATTCATCCAATCTTTTATTGGAGAACAGCAAGTGTTTGCAACCGGGATTCAGTCGTGTGCTCAGGGCGTAAAAGACGGCCACACACTTCCAGTAAGTCAGTTGAAACTTTTCAAGGTGCGACTGTTGGCCAACCTGAGGGTACTCGGAACTTTCTTCCGGGCTGTCCAGATAAATCCAGGTGGCAATACAGTTCACGTATCAATACATTTTGAATGCTGCGACCGAATGTTTTCCGGTCGCAGCATTTGTTGTATGCTTATTCAAACTTCACATCCAGTGCCAGGCCCCTCAACTCGTGCACGAGTACGTTGAACGATTCGGGGATATTGGCCTCGGGAAGGTTATCACCTTTGACGATGGCTTCGTAAGCCTTGGCGCGGCCCTGAATATCATCCGACTTGAAGGTCAGAAGTTCTTGCAGGATGTTGGAAGCGCCATAAGCTTCGAGTGCCCAAACCTCCATCTCACCGAAACGCTGTCCACCGAATTGTGCTTTACCGCCGAGCGGCTGCTGAGTGATGAGCGAGTACGGGCCGATGGAGCGCGCGTGCATTTTGTCGTCGACCATGTGACTCAGTTTGAGCATGTAGATGATGCCCACGGTCGCTTTCTGGTGGAAGCGGTCGCCCGTTTCGCCGTCGTGCAGGTACGTCTGACCCAGTTCGGGCAGGCCCGCTTTTTCGATCCAGGCCTCCACTTCATCGGTTTTGGCGCCGTCGAAGATCGGCGTGGCAAATTTGAGGCCGAGGCGTTCGCCCGACCAGCCGAGTACGGTTTCAAAGATCTGGCCCAGGTTCATACGCGATGGTACACCCAGCGGGTTGAGCACTACGTCGACCGGCGTACCGTCTTCGAGGAAGGGCATGTCTTCCATACGGACGATACGGCTCACGATACCTTTGTTACCGTGACGGCCAGCGAGCTTGTCGCCTACCTTGAGTTTGCGCTTCTTGGCCAGGTACACTTTGGCGAGTTTGAGTACGCCTGCGGGCAATTCGTCACCAATCGAGCTGTTGAATTTTTCGCGTTTGTAACGGCCAACCTCTTCGTTTACCTTGATGCTGTAATTGTGCAGCAGGCGGGCGATGAGTTGGTTGGTAGCGGCGTCGCTCACCCATTTGCCGTAGTCGACCTGGCTGTAGTCGATTTGATCGCGCAGTACCTGCTGGGTCAGTTTGGTGCCTTTCGGTACCATTTCTTCGCCATAAATACTGCGTATACCGTTGGTTACTTTATCCTTGACGAGTTGAAGCAATTTGTCGATGAGCCGGGTTTTCAGCTCATTGAGATTTACCTGGTGTTCGTCTTCGAGTTTGTCGAGTTGCAGCTTTTCCGACTCTTTTTGCACCTTGTCCTTTTTGGCGCGGGCAAAAAGTTGCTTGTCGATCACTACCCCACCGATGCTGGGCGGTACCTTCAGCGATGCATCTTTCACGTCGCCTGCCTTGTCACCGAAGATGGCGCGGAGCAGTTTTTCCTCCGGTGTCGGGTCTGTCTCGCCTTTGGGCGTGATCTTGCCGATGAGGATATCGCCTTCCTTGGCCCATGCGCCGATCCGGATGATACCGTTTTCGTCGAGGTCTTTGGTAGCGTCTTCGCTCACGTTCGGAATGTCGGCAGTGAGTTCTTCTTCGCCGAGTTTGGTATCGCGCACGTCCATCTCGAAGTGCTCGATGTG
>JADZFP010000139.1 GCA_020849825.1 Saprospiraceae bacterium | reverse complement strand
TCCGTAAAGAATATCGTTTTCTGCGTAACCATCATGCACATATCCCAGTTGATCGAAATTACCTGCATAAATAGGATTGTAAGGGTCGGCATTGATGTCGAGCACCACCGGGCCGCCGCTAAACAAATTACTGCCGTACAAGTAGACAAACCCTTTTTCCACGTCGATATGCAGGGCATGGATGGTATTGAGTTGTCCCGCAATTTCACCATCTCCGGTGTAAAAATGGTACGGCAAAGTGGTATTGGGCAGCGGGCTGAGGTCGATGATTTGAAGGCCCTGACCGCCTTCCGAAGTGACGTAAGCGTAGTGTTGGTACACTTTAATCTCTTTCCAAAGGTTGTTGGGACCCGGTATTTGCACCAGATTGACCGGGTTGTCCGGATCGGTAATGTCCACCACGATCATGCCCAAAGAGCCGCCGAGCAGGGCATATTCCCGTCCGTTTTGAGCATATCCGCAGATGTTGGCCAGTGTTTGACCGGGAAAATCCATGGTCGCGCGGGATACCATGTTGAAATTTTGGGCAATAACAGGGTGAGCGAAGGCAAGCAAAGCCAACGCCAGCACCGGGAACAACATTTTTTTCATGAAAATGAGCAAGTAGATTTGGTAAAACTAAAACCGGATAATTCGAACGGGATTATTGAAGGCGGGCAAAAGTACTCGCCTGTTCCGGTTCGTTTTATCGCCTTTCGACAATCGTGACGGTCAGGCGGCTAATACACGACAAATCCCCTTTTTCATCCCGAATTTCGATACTCCAGACGTGGACTTGCCTGCCAATTCGCACCGGCCTGACCGTGCCCGTCACGCGGCCGCCTTCCCGCACACTTTTCAAATGGTTGGCATTTATTTCAAGACCCACCGCCGTGTTTTTGCTCAAATCGTCGATACAAAGAGTACTGGCAATACTGCCCAGCGTTTCAGCCAAAGCCACACTGGCGCCGCCGTGAAGGATGCGGAAGGGCTGCACAGTCGACGGCCCCACCGGCATTTCCGCGGTGAGGTAATCCGGCCCGACCTCGGTGATCGTAATGCCGAGGGCAGAGCCCAAAGTGTTCTCGTTCAGAGCGTTGAGGCCATCGACCGTGGCCGGCTGTTTCCAAATCTTCATGTTAAATTAGTTGGCCAGCGTACCTGCCGACCACAAGAGGGCGACGTTGGCTTTTTGGTACTCGCCGACGAGTTCTTGATATTTGATTTGTGCGTCGAGCCAGCGTTGTTCGCGGGTGTTGACGAGGAAGACCGAACTTTCTCCCAATTCGAATTTGGCCAGTTCGGCATCGAGCAGACTGCGGTAGTTGCTTGTCATGCCGGCAAACAACACGATTTGGCCCGCGTAATTGTCCAACTCGTTGAGATACTGGTTGAATTTCATCTCGATGGCGCGTTTTTTCTGCGAAAGTGCCAGTTCGGTGTCGCGCACTTTGATCTGCGCCAACTGGTAGTCGCCGCGCGCTTTGCGGTTGAGAATGGGGTAACTGAATGACAATCCGTACTTTGTATTGTTGGTGACCACACCGATTCCTTCGCCGGGGTAGGGTGTGGGGAAGAATGTCCAGCCATTGCCGAGCAAATAATAATTCAGGTCGAGCGAGGGTTTTCGCCATTCATTTTTCAAACGCCGTTCGACCGACAGGTTTTGCAGTTTGGCTTCGTAGCCACGCAATTCCGGGTGGTTGGCAAGGGCCTGTAAACGAAGATCGGTCCTGACGGCATCGGGCAACAAGCCTGGGGGCAGCAGTGGGTCGAGCCTTGGCGCCGGCGGGAGCAGGGCAGGGGCGATGGTGGTGTTGGCATCGGTCCACCAGTAGTTGGCGAGTTCAAGCGCCGCATTTTGCCGCTCCAGCCGCGCGAAATTGACGTCGAGTTGCCGAATCTGTACCTGAAGCAGGGTTTCCGTTGTGTCGATGGCGGGTTTGTCGCCTTGTACCACGCTTTCCCGAATGGCATCGATGCGAAGTTGCGCCTGGCGGAGCGCTTCTTCGTACACCCTGAGCTGGTTTTCGGCGATCACCCAGGTCCAATAGGCTTTCATGGCGTCGAGCAGCAGGTTGTTGAGGATTAAGTCCCGTTCTGCTTCCGCCGCGCGAAGGCCGATACGGGCCTGGGCCAGATCGGCCCGGCGCTCGTCGAACAACAAGCCCTGCCCAAGCCGCCAGGTGATGCCGGCCGATACCTGGCCGTCGGCGGGCAGGGTAGATTCGGGGTCGAGGTAAATTCCGGAAGCCTGGTTGTAAGCGCCTTTGAATTCGAGCCCCATCCAGGTGGGTATTTTTATTCCGGCTTCGCCGTAATTGAAATATTCTTTGCCATTAAAATTTTTGCCGTACACCTCCGCATAAGCTTTGGGATCGAAGCCGCCGCGTGCCTTGAGCAGATAAGCCCTGGCCTGATCGAGGCGCAGATTGGCCTGTACGGCTGCCGGATGGCTGCTGATGACCTGGCGGCGAAAAGAGAGCCAGTCCAGCGGCTCCGTGTTCGGGTTTTGCGCGTCCAGTTGCAGCAGCGTCCCCAGAACCATCAATACGGTATTCAGGCTTCGTGTCAGGTATGCTTTTCGAAAGCGCCCGGGTTTTTGGATCATATTGAACAACTGCTTCATCATTTAGCGCTTTTGATAGGGGCTTTGGGCACCATACCACTGTCTTTTTCGTCGGCAGAATCGTTTTGGTACAAATCGGGCGGGAAACCGTTCAGTACCCGCCACAGTTCGTACCACATGGGTACGTTGTTGAGCAGGGCGATGCCTTTTGCCCCGCCGCCGGGCTGTATGGCTTCCGGCCATTTCTGGTCGTTCGGGTCGGGAGCAACCAGCACCCTGAATTTGCCATTGGTACTGATATTGCGGTCGATAGCGACGACGTTTCCGCCAAAAGTGCCGAGCGAAACACCCGGCCAGCCACTGAAAAAGAAGGCCGGCCAGCCATCAAACAGAAAACGCACGCTGCTGCCCGTCGACAAAAGCGGCAGGTCGATGGGGCGGACGTACATTTCCACGGCCAATTGATAATCGGCGGGCTGAATCGTGACGACGGCTTCTCCTTCCTTTACAATTTCACCGATGCCGGGTGTGATGGCCTTGACGACGTAGGCATCCTGTGGCGCCACGATGTAGTAGAAGTTGGCTCGTCGGGCGTAGTTTTCGCGTTCGATTTCCAGTTTGCTGACCGTAGCGCGGGTATCGTATTGCTCAGAGAGCGTGCTGAATCGGTCGCTTCGCGATTTGGCGATTTTGTTGTCGTATTCGTTGCGGTTGAGAGACAGTTCGACCCGGTAAATGCCCAGATCGTTCTGGCTGGTTGCCAGCTGGTTTTCGGCAGCCACCATTTTGGTTTCGGCTTCCTGCAGTTTCAGGCGTTTTTCTTCAAATTCGGTGAGCGATTTGATCCCCTTGTCGTACAACGCTTTTGTGCCGTTGAACTGGCGTTGCGCTACCTGCAAATCTATTTTAGCCTGCTGCACTTTCAGGCTGTCGCTGATAATCTTCAGGCGCGCCTGTTCTATTTTCCGTTCGATCTGCCCGATTTTGTTTTCCCGCTCGCGTTGCATGGCGGCTATTTGCGCTTCCAGGGCGTCGGCTTTGCCGCCGTAGGATGCGATGGCGCCTGTTTTGGCGCTGAGTTGACTTTCCACACGAGCAACCAGAGCGGGGTCGAAATATTCAGATTTCACCTCTGAAAGGTGAACGATCGTGTCGCCTTTTTTGACAAACTGACCTTCCGTGACGTACCAATGCTCGATCCGGCCGGGAATAGTGGCGTGGATGGTCTGCGGGCGTTGTTCGGGCCGAAGCGTGGTCACCTTGCCGGTTGCCTGGATATTTTGCGTCCAGGGCAGAAAAAGAAACAAAACGAACAGCACAAGCAAGCCAACCAGCAGGTTGCGTGCGTTCAGGTGCAAGGAAGGCAGGCGGTTTTTTTCAGTCGATTGCAGTCCGTGCAATTCGCTGCTGCAATTGGGTTTATTTTCGCTGATGTTCAACATGGATATTTGAGACGGTTTTGTGGCTTGTCAATCATTGTCTCCTGCAAATTCTGCGTTGGTTCGGAAAATTTTGGAGAAATGTTCGGTTTTACGCACCTCGTCGAAGCTGCCGTCGAAGACTATTTCTCCTTCCTTGAGTACAATCACCCGGTCGCACAGCGCTGCCAGAACAGGGTCTTCTGTGACGGCAATGAGGGTCCAGGGATGACTTTTGTCCGTCAGCAATTGGGAGATGCGCAGGCGGTCGCGGTAGTCCAGACTATTGGTGGGTTCTTCCATAACGACCAGGTTGGGTTCCGATACGATGGCGCGCGCCACAACCATTTTGCTGACGATGCTGCCCGGCAGGTTTTTGCCGCCCGGCAGCAATTCGGTTTGGATGCCGGCCGCTTGCTCCCGTACGAAACTGCTCAGGCCAACCGCTTCGATGGTTTGCAGCACCTTGGCCATCGGGATGTTCTCCTGCCCAATGGTAATATTTTCAAGAATGCTTCCTTTAAAAAGTTCCTCCTGTGAAGAATAGTCGCCGATATGATTGCGCAGGCTGCGCAGGTTGATGTTTTGTTTGGGCAGGCCATTGAAGAGCAAAGAGCCTGAAAAGTCGCGTCGCAATACGGATAGCACCTGCATCAGGGTACTTTTTCCAGAGCTGTTGTAACCGCTTACGACAACGCGTTCGCCGCCTTTTATGGTGAGGTTCAGGTTGTTCAACACGGGTTTGACGCGGTCGGAGAAAGTATAGCTCAGGTTGCGCATTTCGACGGAAAACGGGCCGCCGGCACAAAAGTCTTCCACCGGGATGCCGTCTTCGCGCTCCAGTTCGAGGTCGGCTACCTGACCGATTTTTTCAATTGCAGTAAGTACGTCATAGCCTGTTTCGTGCAGCAGGATCAGTTTTTACAGAGAATCGACCACGAAGATGATCAGGATTTCGGAAGCGACGAATTGTCCGATGTTCAGCTGGTTTTCCATCACCAGCAAACTGCCCAGAATCAAAAAACCACCCATAATCAGCACCCGGAATACCACGCTGCTGACAAATTGAATCAACAAAATACGCCAGTGTTTGGCGCGGGCGTCGAGATAATCCGAAGTGATCTGGTCGGCGCGCAACAAGGGGAAACGGTTGTCGCCGGCCAGTTTGAAGGTGGCGGCAACCCGCCCGATTTCTTCGAGCCAGTAGGCCAGGCGGTATTTTTGCTTGGATTCTTTCAGGCTGGAGGCCAGTCCGCTCGGGGCAGTCCACCAAAACAGGAGCCCGACCAGCGCCAGCAGCAACAGGGAGAACAAGACGAAAGTGGCGTGATAGAACGACAACAGCAGCAGACTGAACAGGATCTGCAGTGCGGCAGTGCTGCCTTCAATGACGATTTTGGGTACGCCTTTCTGGATGGTCAGTGTATCAAAGAAACGATTGACCATTTCCGGCAGGTGTTCCTTCCGCAGGGGTTCGAGGTGGAGGCGCGGAATACGTATCGCAAATTCAATCGCCGAATCCGTAAAAACCCGTCTTTGCAGGTATTCCATGATCGACAATTGCAGAATCCGCAACAAGCCCACAATCAGGGCCCCAATACTGATAAACAAGACAAGCACGCCCCACGATGCGGAAATACTGCCGCCGGCGATAAGGCCGATCAAGGCCTGGACGCCCAAAGGAAGCGTCAGGTTGATGGCGCCGATCACCACGGCATACAATACTACCAGCCTGATTTCTCTTCGATACTGTCCCAGCAACCGGACGAGCCGTCGCATGGGGGTTAAACTGTTCGGGTTATAGTCGGCCATTCAATTTTTTTTCGCAGGCAACGGTAAGACAAGGTTTTTTGTTTAAAAAATGAAAAATTATTAACGGAATCTGACAGAGGCCAACTGCACCCAAATTCTACCTTTGCCGTACAAAAAACAACCGTTTTGACCCTCTCGCAACGCATCGAACTGCTCGCCGAACTCGGCCTTTTTTTGAAAAATTCAACGGATGAGGCGCTGGAAACCGCTATTCGTCAGTCTTACGTCGAAAACCGCTGGTTTACCCCTGAAAATACACGCCAGGCAATCGAGGCCATTGCGACACGTTGGCTCGACGCCGGTAAATTGCGCAATTGGGTCGATGCCTATCCGATCGGGCAACACGAGCATCCGGAAAAAACGGTGGGGCTGGTCATGGCCGGAAATATTCCCCTGGTGGGCTTCCATGATTGGTTGTGCGTTTTTATGTCGGGCCAACGCGCGCTGGTCAAGTTGTCGGATAAAGACAAGCGCCTTTTGCCTTTTTTGATCAAACAAATGGGCGACTGGGCCTTCGAATCCTGGGAGTACACCGAATTTGTACCCGATACGGATCAATTGCGTGGTTTCGACGCTGTTATTGCAACCGGTAGTAACAATTCGGCGCGTTATTTCGAACAATATTTCGCCAAATACCCCCACCTCATCCGCCGCAACCGCAACGGCGTGGCGGTGATCGACGGCAGTGAAACAGCGGCCGATCTGCACGCGCTCGGCCGCGATATTTTTACCTACTTCGGTTTGGGCTGCCGCAACGTGAGCAAAATTTACGTGCCGCACGGTTACAACTTCGACATTCTGCTGGAGGCACTGCACGAATACCGGGACATTATTCACCACGACAAGTACAAGAATAATTTCGACTACAACCTGACCCTCTTTATTCTCAACAACATGCCCTACCGCAACAACGGTTGTATTCTGCTTCGCGAAGACCCCGCCATGCACGCGCGTATTGCGTCGGCGCATTACGAATACTACGGTGATCGGGAAGAGGTGGCTGACATCATCCGGGAGCGAAAAGAGGAGATACAGTGCGTCGTGGCCAAATCCAGCCTGCCCGGTGTTGACACGCTGCCTTTCGGGCAAACACAGCAGCCTGGTCTGAGCGATTATGCCGACGGTGTGGATGTCATGGCATTTTTAACAGCGCTCTGAAAAATTCTCGCATCCTCAAATCCTCGCATCCTCAAATCCTCTATTAAAGTCCCCCATCCATCAATACAAACCCGTCGTATACCCATTCGCTGTTGCCAATGAGCAGCCATTTTTCCTGTTGATCGAAGATTTGCACACGCGCCCGGAGCCCGAGGCGGCGGACGATAGGGTAGGAGGTGCCCGGGCCGGATCGCACGTTGAGCGCATCGGTCCCGATCACTTCGCCGTGGCGGGTGCGTACCAGTTCGATCATAGAGGCATGCGCCCACTGTTTGGGCGCCAGCTCGAACCATTTGTCCTGCTGACCGATCACGTCGGTAAAAGCCAGATAAGGCAGGGCGTCGACAACGGGGTAGTTCGGTCCGGGGCCGCTGCGCACGTTGATTCCGGTGCGTTCTGTCACGCGACCCAGACGGGTATTGAACAACATTTCTGCGTGCTCCTGGCGTATCCAGCGCCGTTCGCCGATATTCAGCCAGCCGTTTTTTGCGTCAAAAACGTCGCAAAGGTCGCCGCGTTGCAGTTTGCTGAGCGCTGGTGTCTCGCTTCCCGCGCCCGTACGTACGAGGGTTTCTTCCGCCATAACGCGGGCCAGTGCCGCCCGGGTGTTGGGTAATTCGCTCATCGCTCGCACGACGTCAGTTTTAAATTTGGACCAGGCCGATGCGGAATGAAAAACGGCAGGACAGTCTTTACCCGTTATGTCCTGATGGCGGTACAGATCGGTGATCGTGAATCGGTATTTGTGCAGCAAACGCGCCACCAGAGATACGGCATTGTGGTAGGTCTTTTCCCAGTCGCCGCCGTCGCCGCTGCAAATTTCGACGCCGATCAGAAAAAAATTGGGGGAAAAGGAACTGCTGCCCCGGATTCTATCCCCATCGGGTCGGTAATGGTTGGCGCCAACGTGGTAAGCCACTTCGTTGTCGGGGATACATTGCAGGATCATCTGTTCATCAACCACGTAATGGTTGGACATGAACATAGCCGCGCTGTTGAAGAAATGCCGCACAGACTGGGCGCTATGGTCAGCCCGGACGTGATCGGTTCCGTGCACCACGATGCCCCGCAGCTGACGTATCGCGTACTCCTGGGCGTTGCGCAGGTAGGGGCGGTTGCGGTTGTTGGTGAGTAAATCGATCGTAATGGACAGCATAAATCCGGCGGATGGTCCGCTTTGCGGCGAAGACACTAATTTTGCGGCAAAATAACACCATGCGATTCGATATTATTACTGTCTTGCCCGAACTCTTGGAAAGTCCGTTCAGTCACTCGATTCTGAAACGCGCCCGGGAGAAAAATCTGCTCGAAGTGTATTGCCATAATTTGCGCGACTACGCGAGCGGCAAACATCGGCAGGTCGACGATTATCAGTTCGGCGGCGGGGCAGGCATGGTGATGAAAGTAGAGCCTCTTGCGGCTTGCATCGAGCAGTTGTGCAGCGAAAGAAAGTACGACGAGATCATTTACACAACCCCCGACGGACAAACGCTGAATCAGTCGGCCTGCAACCGGCTTTCCATGCTGGAAAACGTGTTGATCATTTGTGGCCACTACAAGGGAATCGACGAGCGTATCAGAAATCAATACGTTACATTGGAAATCAGCATCGGAGATTATGTGCTGTCGGGCGGCGAATTGGCCGCGGCTATAATCGTAGATGCCGTCGGACGGCTTCTTCCGGGGGTGCTGAATGACGAGACTTCGGCGCTGTTCGACAGTTTTCAGGACGATCTGCTGGCGCCGCCGGTGTATACCCGGCCAGCCGAATGGCAGGGACAAAAAGTGCCCGATATCCTGCTATCGGGCAATGACAAACTGATTGCAGAGTGGCGTCACGAACAAAGCCTGGAACGCACCCGCACCCGCCGCCCCGACCTGTACGAAAAATACATCAAGGGGCATGGGGAGTAGTGCCTGATTGCCGGTTGCGCCGGCAACGTTCGCTGCAATATTTTACCTGATCCCAGTTTTTTTCCCAGCGTTTGCGCCACACGAAAGGTCGGCCGCAGATCAGGCATACCTTTTCCGGAAGATCGGATTTAGCCGGTTTTTTCATTAATGTTGATTATTTATCCTCAGTTAAAATTATCTCAACAATATATTTGATATTAAAAACAAAATGTTTTACTTTTGTGGTTCAAAAATTATCCTGACCGCACTGAATCATGAAAGGCTGTCCGAACTGCGCGGCTGAAATTATTCCAGGCGCCAAATTTTGCCATCGTTGCGGCGACAAGATCGCCGAGAAGACCAAACTATGCCCGGCATGTCACGAGACCAATCCGCTGGCCTCGGTATTTTGCCACCATTGCGGTTACCATTTTGAAGGCCGGCAGCGGCATGAGGCGGTATATCAGCCACTTTTTCCACTGGATTTTCAGGGGGCGGATTTGACCAATCAGGTGAAAGCCCTTTTTTTTCGGAGTTTGAGAAAAAGAGTGGAGGATGAGCATGATATAAACCGGTACAGCGATTATGTCGAGCGGTTTTATGCTTCTGCTTTCCACAGTATTTACGATTCAAGATCCCGCCAGATTGCCGAAGACGCCAGTCAGCAATGGCGCCGTTTCGGGCAAAATGCCCTGCCCGAGATCGACCGTCGGATCGATCACGCTTTCGAAGGTTTGCTGGATTATTTTGTCATTCAGTTTTGTCCCGACCTGAACGGCATCATTTTGCCAGAAACGATTCTGAAGTACGACAGCGTTTCGCCGGAAAAGACGGACCTGTGGCAAATGATCCGGGATTTTCTCGATTTCCGCCGTGAAAACGAGCATTTCTACTTCGATTTTATCGCCATGCCGGAACAGCTTCTGGCAAACGCCTGCAAGCATTATTTGTTTGCAGATCGCAAGGAACGTGTGTTTTTTCTTTGCGATCTTTCCCTGAAAGGCAACTGCAAGGAAGGTTTTGCCATGACCGACCGCGCCCTCTATTGGCGTACACCCTACGGCAAGCCTCAGGCCGTGCCCTACCATCAGTTGATCGAATTGCGCAAGGAAAAAGATTACTTGTTGATCAACCGGCAGTTTTTTACCGTCAATCCTTCCATGAACCTGAAAATGTGCAAACTGTTGAAAAAACTGAGGGGATGGAAAAGCGTGGGCGCCACTTATGAAACAGCTTGACTTAATGTATGCTTGGCAATAAAGCGCTGACCACACTTATTTCAGGGCTTTTAATAGTAGAAATAACGCCCCGCCAAGGTCGACGAAACTTTTTCTGATTTTCCGGGGTTCCAGCATTTGGCAATTTGTGCAACACGGTTGTATCTTTGCGCCACTTTAGACAACACGGAGGTTGTAGCTCAGCTGGTTAGAGCGTCGGATTGTGGTTCCGAAGGTCGGGGGTTCGAACCCCCTCATCCTCCCCCGAATGTCGCCATTGGTTACAATGGCGGCATTTTTTGTTGGTTTTTTGGGAGTTGGGTTTTAGGCAAAAGGTTCATTTCTGCCCTCGGCTACTCCGGCCTGACCGAGGTTAATATCTGAGAGCAGAAATGAACCTTTTGCCCAAAACCTAACGCCCAAAACCCAAAACCTCAAGCACCCAGCCAGGACTGGTAATAACCGGGGTCTTCGATCGAAACGGCGTGTTCGGTCATCAGCAGCGGGCGGAACGTATCCACCATGACCGCCAATTCGCGGGTTTCCTTCGCGCCAATGCTTTTCTCCACAGTGCCGGGGTGTGGCCCGTGCGGGATACCGCCGGGGTGAAGTGTGATCATGCCTCTTTCCACGTGTTTGCGGCTCATAAAATCACCGTCTACGTAGTACAGAACCTCATCGGAATCGATGTTGGAGTGGTTGTAGGGCGCCGGAATCGCCATGGGGTGGTAGTCGTAGAGCCGGGGAACAAAGGAACAAATCACGAAATTGTGCCCGTCGAAAGTCTGGTGAATCGGCGGCGGCATGTGTACGCGGCCGGTAATCGGTTCGAAATTGTGAATGGAAAAAGCGTAGGGATACACATAGCCATCCCACCCGATAACATCGAAAGGGTGAGCCAGGTAGTGGTAGGGGTAGATATTGTCCTGTTTTTTGATGTAAAAAAGGAAATCGCCGCGTTCGTTATTCGTATCTAGATCAACCGGCTTCCGGATGTCGCGCTCGCAGAACGGCGAGTGTTCGAGCAGTTGCCCGAAATCGTTGCGGTAGCGTTTGGGCGGGGTGATAGGGCCGGCGCTTTCCACAATTAGCAGGCGGTTGTCGGGCGTGTCGAATTCGAGTTGATACGTGGTGCCCCGAGGTATGACCAGATAGTCGCCATATCCGAAACGCAGTTTGCCATACATCGTATGCAGGATTCCGGTGCCTTCGTGGATGAAGATCACTTCATCGGCATCCGCATTTTTAAAAAAATACCCGTCCATACTTTTTCTGGGCGCCGCGAGCACGATTTTACAGTCGTTGTTGACCAAAACGGGTTTGCGTGATTCCAGGTAATCGTCGACGGGGGCAACCTTGAAACCTTTCAGGCAGCGGTGTTTGAGTTGCTTGTCGTGCACCAGGCGGGGGGCAACATTGATCGGGTCGCCCACCTGTACAATTTGGGTTGGCGGGTGACAATGATACAGCAGCGAATAAAGGTTGCTGAACCCTTCGGTGCTGAACAATTCTTCGTGGTATAATTCGCCATTAGGCTGGCGAAACTGGGTGTGACGTTTGGGCGGAATGTGCCCCAGCGCGTGGTAGTGCATAACGACAGGTAGTTGTATGGATGGGCTAATGGTAACGCTCGACCGGGGTCAGGGTTCGAAGCCGGACCAAAGATAAAGGCAAGTTGAGGAAATGGCGTTCGTCAAACCTTTGCTAACGCTGCATGCCTTCCCGCCATCCGGGTGCAGTCTGATCGAGTTGAAGAATAGGCAGGCCGTCGGAATCGACAAAAATTTTCCAAAACGGCGGTAATTGGAATTCATTCGGAGGAATCAATTCACCCTGTAAAACGAAGCGGTGGTAATACGGTGTAGCGTCTTCTCCGAGGTAACGAGAGAGGTTTTTGAGGAAAAAATCAAAATTATTGTACAGGTCGACATTGGACTCGTAGTAGTAGTCGAGCATTTCAAGCATAAAATCATGCAGGTCTTGCTGCCCTTCGCTGCGCATTTTGATCCGGTTATCGAGGTAAAACGCAAAAACGCAACCGCGCCAGTAATGCAGTTGGGCAATATCGCGACAGTGGAAAAAGCCGGTAGCAACGAGTTTGTTCGACACTTGTCCCATCGGTTCGCTGTACAAGGGGTCAAAAAAGTCGAAATTGAGGCGCTCGACGTATTGTTCCGGACTGATGACGCCGCCTGCCAGCATGTTTTTGTAGGCAAAATATTCGGTAAAACCCTCGCTGAACCAGCCAAACTGCATATCCTCTGCCGGGCCGCCGTTTCTGATTTTGCAGCCAATCCAGTCGTGCATCAATTCATGATGAAACAAATGCGAAAGATCGTCGATCGATAGTTGCGGACTCGGTGTGGCAAATGCGGCGAACGAATTGGTCAGCCCCATACCCATGTACTGATAATGGGCAAAATTCCGCGAGCCCGCCATGCCCGGTCGTGGCGCCAGCGGCAACAGTGTCATGGTATAATATGGAATGTCCCGATCCTGCCAGAATTCCCGTTGAATAGCAATGGTTTGCTGCAGCAATACTAACAGGCTGGAATCGCTGAATGCCCAGTCGTTGCCCCGCAAAGCGAGAAAGACCGGTTGCTCAAATACTTCAGCCTTCAGAATGCGAAAATCACCGCCAACGAATACGGATTCCAGCCAGTTCGTACCAACTGCCTGAAACTGCTGATGCTGTTGTTGGGAGCCAAAGCTGTTGTGTATGTTCCAGTGAGACGGAAATCCGGTCCAGTCGATCGTCACATCGAAGTTGCTCCATCCATCGGGCAGCAAAAACAGACAATTGCCCAAAACATGAAACCACCCGGGCTGCAACAAGGGCCTCAGCCCATATCGCATCGATAATTGATCGTTTTCAAAATCCTGAACCACCCGATACGACAAAAGCAAGTTTTGCCCGGGGGCGTGATGCACGGTCACAAACGAGGAGTCTTCTGAAAATTGAAGATCGCTCAGCAAAGGGCTGACTTGAAGTGACTCAATACATCGATTCAAATGTTGTACACTGCCAAAAGAGTGGGGGAGCGCAAGGATCGTCGTGCCATCGGCGTCACCCCTGAAACGCGCCTCGACGTGCAAACGTAGTTCAGGCCCCGAGAAGACAGGACTGACACGGAAGCCGATTGCACCGGCCCAGCTGGTGGCTGAAAAGCCCGCCAGACCGTACAACAAAAGGCAAACGAAAGGGAGATTTCGATTGCGCATGAATCAATAAAAAATCATTGTAAGCCAAGACCTATACATAAAAACCGCAGAGCACGATTTCGAAGCGCGCTTGGCAGGAAAAGCGTGATTAAATTACCAACGGAAAACGCTTTGACAGGTAGGACTGGATTAAACTGTGCACAAATTTAACAGCCGCGGTTTATTTCCCGACATGCAAGGGCAATTTTTTCAGGGTCGCTGTGCTCAAGTTTCAGGATACGGATGTCGGGTGACGGATTGTTGTCGAGCCCATGCTGATACGTTTTGTCGTAGTAGGCCAGGGCTATCTCGGCGGCTTGTTCATAGTGGCCGAGCCGCAGGGCTTCGAGGGCTTCATTGAGCCGCAGCCCTCCCAGTTTTTTGTCAATACGAAGAAATGCTTGTTCCAGTTCCCCGGCGGGAAATGCAGCATAGTCGCGTACCAGGTTTTTGACGCGATCCGCATGCGGGATTTCTATATTCAGGAGCGGGGAATTTTTCATTCGTTTCCACAAGCCTTCCGGTATGTAAACCCGTCCGATTGAGCGGCTTTCATTTTCCAGCCAAATTTTTTTACTCCAGTCGAGTTGCTGAAAGGCATCGAACAGATCGTTTTCAAATTGCTCCACGGTGGGTTGGCCTTCTTCCCCAATACTTCCGAAGGAAGATCCTTTGTGACGCGCCAGCGCTTCCAGATCAACGACCTGTTCGCCGAGTGCGCGTAACGCGTGCAGCACCCTGGTTTGGCCCGCGCCTGTCCGGCCGCCCACGACGATCAATTGGCAGGGGGAGCGTTCAAAAAAATCCAGTACAAATCGTCGATAAACTTTATAGCCGCCATTGAGCACGGCGACGTCGAACCCGGCTGCCCGCAACAGCCAGGCCATGCTGCGACTGCGTTGTCCGCCGCGCCAGCAATGCACCGCAATTTGTTTGCCGGGAGCAATTTGGGTGGCGCGGCGAACAAAGCCCGCCATTTTCGGGCCCACGATATCAAGCCCGACTGTGAAGGCAACGTCTTTCCCTTGTTGCTTGTACAAAGTACCAACTTTTGCCCGTTCGGCGTCGGTGAACAAAGGGAAACTGATGGCATCGGGGATGTGGCCCTGGGCATATTCGCCGGGCGAGCGCACATCGAGCAATAGCCGTGTATTGCGTTCCGCGATCCATTCGTCGGGATTGAGAAGGCGTTCCATGAGCGGCAAAAATAGCCGCTAAATATCAATTCGTATTCTCCACGCTACCCGAACCGGATACCTGGGTTTTTACCGGCCCGTCGACATTTAATTGAACGTCGCCCGATCCGCTGACGATAACCTGCGCCGACTGGCCTTTCAATTCCCCGGCTTTGATATCGCCGGAGCCGCTGATGGTGAATTTTTGCTGGTCGGCCCGGCCGCTTGCCACAACGTCGCTGGATCCCGAGAGGGTAACGGTGAATTTGTTCACATCCAGCGTACCCTTAAAGTCGCCGGAACCACTCGAAATAAAGGTGAATGAATCTCCCTTGATAGGCGTACCGGCAACGAAGTCGCTGGAGCCGCTGGAGGCCACTTCCTGCAGTTTTCGATAAGTGATGGTCAGTTTAATCCGGTGATTGCGGTAGTTGCCGCGTTTCATATGGATGTCGAGGGTATTGCCGCGAACTTCGGTCACCACATTCTCCGGATCGACGCCTTCGGTTTCAAGGGTGATTTTTTCTTCGGCGCCGGCAATCAGGGTCACCTGATCGAAGCCGCCGGAAACAGCGATTTTTTCAAAACCGGACAAGTTGCGTGTTTCGGTTTTGGTTTGGGCAAACAAGCCGGTAGCGAGGCAGACCAATAAGCAGGCAAAAAGAGGACGGAAAGTCATGATGTTATCCAGACGGTTGAATCAAAAAATCAGGTTAATTCGTTTTCGGCAAAAGACCTGATCCGAAACGTCCGGGTTGCATCACGCGCTATTTTTCTCCCCAATTCAAATCCTGCGCCAGGGCAATAAAATACAACATAGCCTCCGGATTGCGCATGGAGTCGCGGTTATAGGCTTTATCGAGCGGTTTGCGCAGCAGAATTTTCTTAACAGGCATCTCCATTTTTTTACCTGAGATCGTGTAGGGAATATCTGGCGCCGAGATGATGTCGTCGGGGACGTGCCGCGGACTGTAAGCCGTCCGGAGTGTGCTCCGGATTTTATTTTTAAGTGAATCGTCAAGTGTCACGTCCGGCGCGAGCAATACAAAAAGCGGCATCCAGTCGGTACCGTCGCTGCGTTCAAGATTGACGATAAGGCTGTCGCGCAGTTCGGGCAACTGGTCGAGCGCCCGGTAAATTTCTGCTGTTCCGATCCGGACGCCCTGCCGGTTGAGCGTGGCGTCCGAGCGACCCAGAATCAACACGGTGCCGCGTTCCGTCAGGCGTATCCAGTCGCCATGACGCCAAACACCCGGCCATTGTTCAAAATAGCTGGATCGGTATTTCACCCCGTCAGGGTCGTTCCAGAAATAAACCGGCATGGAGGGCATGGCTTTGGTGACGACCATTTCGCCTACTTCGCCCACCGGGAGCGGGTGGCCGTCTTCGTCCCAGGCCTCCATGGCGCAACCCAGGCAAATACACTGAATCTCGCCCTGCCAAACCGGCAACAAGGGGCAGCCGCCCACCCAGGCCGTACACACGTCGGTACCGCCGGCCATCGAGGATAGCCAGATTTTGTCACCGATATTTTGATACACCCAATCGAACGCTTCGGGCGGCAATGGAGAGCCGGTAGAGCCGATGGAGCGCATCGCACGGAGATCAAATTGCTGCCCGGGCGCCAGACCCGCCTTGCGGCAACTCACCAGAAATGGCGCACTGGTGCCGAAATGCGTTATGCCGGTCTCCTCGGCCAGTGCCCACAAGGCATTCAGGTCCGGGTATCCCGGGCTTCCGTCGTACAGCACAATGGTGGCGCCGGTAAGCAGGGCGCCGACGGTAAAATTCCACATCATCCAGCCGGTGGTGGAGTACCAGAAGAAGCGCTCTCCCGGATGCACGTCGTTGTGTAAATGCAGGTACTTGAGGTGTTCGAGCAGATTTCCGCCATGCGAATGGGTGATGGCTTTGGGAACGCCTGTGGTGCCCGACGAGTATAAAATCCAGATAGGGTGGGAGAAGGGCAGGGCTGCAAATTCCAGAATGCTGTTTCTCGGGTTGCTTTTCAGGGCATCGTCCCAGACAATGGCGTTCGGGAAGTCCTCGGCGCGCAGGTTTTCATTCAAATAAGGGACAAGCACCAGCTTTTCGACCGTTGGCAGCAAATGGAGCAACTCCCGGACGGTTTCCGATTTGTCGAAAGATTTTCCGCCGTAACCATATCCGTCGCAGGCAATCAGGATGCGCGGCTCGATCTGGGCAAATCGGTCTGCAACGCTCGCCGCACCAAAGTCCGGCGAGCAACTCGACCACACCGCTCCGATGCTCATACAGGCCAAAACTGCCACAACGGCGTGCGGGCTGTTGGGCAAAAAAGCGGCAACCCGGTCGCCTGCCCGAATGCCTTGTTCGCTGAGCCAGGCAGCGAAGCTGGCCGTTTGGCATTCCAGATCGGACCAGGATATTTCCTGCGTAGGTTTTTGTTCGTTTTTAAAAAGTATAGCCGGACGGGAATTGCTTTTTTGACGGAAAACATGGTCGGCATAGTTGAGTTTAACACCGGAAAACCACTGGTTGGCCGGCATGCCGGCGCCCCGCAAGACGCTGGAATAGGGCGAGCAACTTTTTACGCCGAAATATTGCCAGATGCTTTCCCAGAATTCGGCCGGACGATCGGTCGACCATTTCCACAAAGCACGATAAAGTCCCTCGGCATGCCGAAAGTCGAATTGCTGCGGATCAAAAATATCCTGCCCTGTTTCCTGCCGGAAAAAATCAGGCTGTATAGTCCTGGACAACCAGGAAAGATATTGAGCCAGATGGCTCTTTTGCATACCTTCCTTCGTGGGCTGCCATAGCAACCTGGGCGTAGTTTCGTGCCGTTCTTCCTCCATCGCAATATTCTTTGTTAATCTTGTCGTACCGGGTTCTAATTTCGCGACAAATTCCGGCGATTCTGCCGAATTAAAGAAACAAAAAATTCAGTTATGCGTGCCTTTCCCGCAATTGCCATTTTTTTCTTCACGCTACTGTTCGCGGCATGCGAGACTGCCCGGCCCTCGGCGAACCCTGGCGGAGACGACGGACTGATCGAAGTAGTGTTTTTACAGTTGAACGACGTGTATGAAATTTCGCCCATGCCTTCCGACAACTCGGGCGGATTGGCACGTGTGGCGACCGTCAGAAAGGAATTGCTCGGCAAAAATCCGAACGTGATTACGGTGCTGGCCGGCGATTTTATCAGCCCTTCGGTTATTGGTACCCTGAAATATGAAGGGAAACGCATCCGGGGGAAACACATGGTCGAAACGCTCAATACCCTGGGGCTCGACTGGGTTGTTTTTGGCAACCACGAGTTCGACTACGACGACCAGGCCGATCTGCAGGCCAGGCTCGATGAATCGAAATTCAGCTGGCTCGGCGCCAATGTGCGTATGAAAAATGCCGACGGCTCCCAAAGCACTTTTTACAAAAACGTCAATGGTACTAAATTAAACTGCGCCGACAACGTGGTGTACACCCTCCGCGACGCCGACGGCACGACCCTCAACCTGGGCATGTTCGGCGTGTTGATAGGCACCGGCCGTAAACCCTGGGTAAGTTACACCGACCCGTTTTCCACAGCCATGCAGCAGTATAACGACCTGAAAACCAGATCGGACGTCGTAGTCGGCCTTACCCACCTCGATGTGGCCGACGACCTCAGACTTGCCTCGATGCTGCCGGCAGTACCGCTCATCATGGGCGGACACGACCATACCAACATGCTGCGGCGTTCCGGCAACACGGTGGTGGCCAAGGCCGACGCCAACGCCCGGACCGTATACGTGCACACCCTTCGGTACAATACCCGCACGAAAAAAGCTACCGTTACATCGCAGTTGCGCACGATCGACGGCAGTATTGCCGACGAGCCTGCCACCGCGGCCGTCGTGGCCAAATGGGAAAAGATCAAAAACGAATCGCTTGCCAGTTCGGGCTTCGACCCCAATAAAAAAGTAACCGAGTTGAAACAACCACTTGACTGCCGTGAAGTGATCGTACGTACGCAGCAAGCGCCTGCCGGCCAGATGATTACGGCCGCGATGTTGTCGGTGGCGCGTACACAACCCGTTTGCGCTTTGCTGAACGGCGGTTCCATCCGCGTCGACGACGTACTGAGCGGCACGCTGACCGAGCTGGACGTTGTCAGAATGCTGCCCTTTGGCGGCGGCCTGTCGGAGGTCGAAATGAAAGGTTCGCTGCTGCGCAAAACCCTCGATGCCGGCTGGTCCAACCACGGGAACGGTGGCTACCTGCATTGGGCGGGTGTGAAGAGAGACGAAGCGAAAAAACAATGGCTGGTCGGCGATAAAATACTCGACGACGCCATGGTCTACCGCGTCATTCTGCCCGATTTTCTGCTCACCGGCAATGAGCAGAACATGGCATTCCTCAAAACGGCAATCGATGCCGACGGAAAGAGCAGTAACCCGGAAATTATGAAGGTGGTGAAGCCCAACGCCGGCGACAAGAGCGATCTGCGCAACGACATTCGTTTGGCGCTGATCGACTATTTGAGGCCCTGAGTGGCGAGAAAAAGCCGGCAGGAGGTGAATTACGGGATAAAATGCGTTGAAAAAACAACAATTTTTTAACCGGCTTCTTTGACGATGCAAACTTTCCCTACTTTTGCGGGCCTTTTTGGTCAACGACTGAAAAGCAACGAAATTAACCTTTAATTTTTGAGTAAACACAATGGCAAAACGCAAAGTCGACCAGACGGAAATCATCGAAGAAATTCAGGAAGTGCAGGCGCCTTCCCAGCCGTTTTGGGAAAAATATCAAAACTACCTGGTGTACGCCATCGGTGCAATTGCCGTATTGGCGGCGGCCTGGTGGGGTTATAAAAGCCTGGTCGTGGCGCCCAAACAACAGGAAGCCGTAACGGCGATGTGGCAAGCCCAGCGCCAGTTCGAAAGCGATTCTTTCAACCTCGCACTGAACAACCCCGGTGGCGGCGCCGATGGTTTCCTGACCATCGTAGACAAATACAGCGGCACGCCCGCCGGCAATCTTGCCAAATACTACGCCGGCATTTGCTACCTCAACATGGGCGATTTTGACAATGCTCAAAAATACATGGAGGAGTTCTCTCCGGAAGGTGATCTGTTGCCTACCCTGAAAAAAGGTCTGCTGGGCGATATTGCTTCCGAAAAGAAAGATTTCGGCAAAGCCCTCGACCTGTACGAGTCGGCCAGCAACACCGGCAACAGCGATCTGCTCAAAGCCTACTATTGCAAAAAACTCGCCATGCTCAACGAATTTCAGGGCAACAAAGAAGCCGCTCTGAAAGCCTACAAGCGTTATAAAACAGAGTTTCCCAACCAGAACAGCAACGAATGGCAGCAGGTTGATAAGTATATTTATCGACTGGGCGGCGGTCAGTAATCCACTGATTTCGTTACTTAAAAGTTAAAGCCGGATGGCGTCACCAGACACCATCCGGCTTTTGCGTTTTGGGTGTAATTAACAAAAAAAACAGGGCCCTGAGGACAAAATTGCCCCTATCACATTGGCTTTCAGTCAAAAAGGTGTGGCGGTGTATCAAAAATGCACTTACCTTTGTGGCGTCCCTTTTCAAAAGATGGTCTCTCCACTATCCTGATTCACGGCAATTCAGGCCAAATTGGCATGAATTGACGCGTATTCGGGCCTTTGGGCCAATCCCCCTGGCCGGAGGTATTTTCACAACAATTGCTTCTTAACCGCTTTCATTGGCAAAACAATACCGCTTATGAACTTCATTTTTCGTGGCGTAGCGCTTATCGCCGTCTTATTCAGCGCCGCTACCTGGTTGCCGGCACAAAACCCGGCCGTTCAGGACGATTTGCTGCGCGCCGACAAGCAGTTCGACCTTTATGCCTACAACATCGCGCGCAGCAGTTATGAAAAGGTCTTGCAGACCGACCCCTACAATGCTCGCGCATTGGCCCGAATTGCCGATTGCTATGTGCAAACCAATCGCCCGGAAGACGCCCTTCCTTTTTACGAACGCGCCACCAGCGCCCCGGGTATGGACCCCGATGTGATGCTGCGTTACGGCAAAGCCCTGATGATGACCGGTGATTACGTCACCGCAAAAACCTGGTTCCAGTTTTATGGCGAAGGCAACCCGACCGTGGGCCAGCACTTCTCTCAGATGTGCGATTACGCGATCTCCGCCTCCAACAAGGAAGCGCTGTACGTACCGCGACTCGAAAACCTGAACACCGATGCTGCCGACTATGCACCCGCTTTTTATGGCAATAAAATAGTGTACAACTCGGCCCGAACCGACCTTAAACGCAAAACAAACCCGAAGTCGACTGCCGACTGGACGGGCGGCAGCGCCACCAACCAGCCTTTTATTACGCAGCGCAGCACGACCGATGGCGCTTTGCAAAAACCTGAATTTTTGCGCAGCGACCTGCAAAATACCTGGAACGAAGGCCCTGTCAGTTTCTCTGCTGATGGCAAAAAAGTCGTTTTCAGCCGCAACAACTATATCAATGGCGCCCGGCAAATTGCTGAAAAGGGCCTGACCATGAGCCTCTACACGGCGGAAGTCGACAACGGCGAGTGGAAAAATATCCGTGCATTCCCCTACAATGGTTCCGATTACGGGACCGGTTTCCCCTGCCTGTCGCCCGATGGCAATACCCTGTGGTTTGCCAGCAACCGCCCCGACGGCCTCGGCGGCTGGGATATTTATGTGAGCGAGTGGACCGGCACCACCTGGTCGGCGCCCAGTAATATGGGCGCGCCGCTAAATACCGCCGGCAACGAAATCACCCCTTTTATCGCTGGCGACAACCTGTATTTCAGTTCCGATTACCACCGCGGACTTGGAGGTATGGACGTATTTCGCGCCGAATTGCAGGGCTGGCAGGTAAACAATATTTTTCACCTGGGCCCGGGCGTCAACTCTCCCCGCGACGACTACGGCTTTATTTTCGATGCCTCCGAAAACATCGGTTATTTCACCAGCAACCGCCCGGAAGGCGTTGGCAATGAGGATATTTGGCAAATAAAAAAGAAACTGGATGAATTCGTCATCACGGTCGTCGACGAATACCGCACGCCGATCACCGACGCTGAAATCGATTTCACTGCTTGCGGCGCCGGGGTGATGCGTACCAATGCCATGGGGCAGTACAGATTCGCCGTTACGTCGGGACAGGCGGATTGCAATGCCGCCGTGAAAAAATACGGGTATCAATCCACGGATATTCAGATTCGTTCGGCCGGCAAAAAGAACCTGACTGTTACACTGAATACGCTTCCAGCCTACGCCGAGCCCGAACCAAGCGCTGCATCGGCGCAACTCAGTTCGCGTGCAGGCATTCCGGCGCAAAGCCCGGCTACGTATTCAACGCCGCTTGCCAACCCTGCTGCCGATGCGATGGTCAACCACTCGCTGAACCTGTACGATGCTGTCGGCCGCCCGCTGACCAACGCTACGGTTGATCTGAGTACCTGCGGACTGGGCAACATGACGACCGACGCAACCGGTTCGCTGTATTTTCAGTTGCCGGCAGGAACTACCTGCTGCCTGGTGGTACAAAAACAGGGTTATGAAGAAGCCGTAATTCCGATCACTTCCAGCAGTTCGGGCGAAAAATCGGTATCGTTGAGCCCGCTTAGCTCGCCTGTGGTGCCGATACAAGCCGGTAAAGCCGGCACTTATACCGGTACGATCCTGGATGCAGAAACAATGAACGATGTAGAGGGCGTGACCGTTCGTGCGCAAAAACTGCCGAACGGACAGATCATGTCGACCACCAGCAACAACCTGGGCCGGTATATCTTCAATCTGGAAGCCGGCGGTTATTATCAGTTTACTTATTTGAAGAAGGGCTATCAGCAGGAGGTGATGAATTACCTCATCAGCGTAAACAACACGGCTCGTACAATCACGCACGTCATTCTTCAACCCGGAACGAGCACTGCCGCCGCTACGACCCCGGCGCAATACACGACCCCCACAAGCGTGTCGCCGACCCGCCTGATGGCGCCGCAAACGACCGCCGTACCCGCTGCGCCGGCAACTCCTACCTTCGATGGCTATGCCGTTCAGCTGGCCGCACAGCCCGCGCCGTTTACCGATGCTGACATGAAAAAGTACCAATCCTTGTCGTCGCTGGGCAACTTGTACACCGTGCAGGATGAAAAGATGAGCCGGCTGCGCCTCGGCGTCTTTGCCAATAAAGCCGACGCCGACGCGGCCAACAAACAGGCGCAACTAACTGCCAAAGGCTCTTTTGTCGTACCAGAGAAAAAAGCAGAAGAGTCCCTGAAAGTGTCTTCCCAGACGGTCGCAGCGACGCCTGCCGAATACAATACCGTTGCTGCCAAGGGCAGCGGCAGGGGCGCCCCGGTCGTCGGAACACAACCCCTGAGCGCAGCGCCGGCCGCTACCCCGGCGCCGGTGGTCAACCCGATCCGTTATGCCGTGCAAATCGCATCGCTTTCGACCAACAAATCGGTCGATCTAAATGAATTTTCTTCCCTGTCGAGCCTCGGCAACGTGTATATGAAGCCGGAAAACGAAATGCTCAAAATCCGCGTGGGCATCTGGGAGCAACACGCTGATGCCGAAGAGGCGCAGCAACAGATCGTTCAGCGCGGCTTTAAAGACGCCATTATCGTCACGGAAAAAGCCTCCGACCCCTCGCTTCAGAACTTTTTCATCTCGTCTGTCAACGTCAGCGGCGATGCCCCGGCTCAGTACAGCGCCCCTGCTTCCACGACGCCGAAATCGGCCAAAATGGCCGGTGCAACACCTGCCATGCAAATTGCACCCGGACAGTCGGCCAAGTCAGCGCCAACCGCCGTGCCTGCCAATTATACCCTGGCGCCACCTGCCTCTGCACTCTCTACGGAAGGTACGCAATACCTCATCCGGGTATGCCTGATGAACGATCTGGACAATTTTGACCCCAAATCGATCCAGGGCGTAGGCGGCAAACAGGAGCGTTGGCCCATCGCCGAGAGCGGCGCCACGGCCATCATGCTGACTGGCTACACCGAACTCGAATCGGCGCTCACAGCGCTTTATCGCCTGCGCGAACGCAGTTTCCCCGACGCCTATTTGCTGCGACAGGAAAACGGGGAAATGAAGAAGTTGCGGTATTGAGCAGTTTATTGTGAATATTTCACGCAAAGTCGCAAAGCGCGCAAAGGAGTAAATCCTTTGCGCGCTTTGTGGCTTTTAGTGACTCTTTTTTGACGAAGTTGGAGAGAGGGCTATTTGTTTTTTGAACAGTCAAGTCGGACAAAATGAAATCGGCGGGAGATCAAACTTTAATAAAAAACACTTGTGTTGGCGGAGCATTCCGAAACCATAAGCGCAGAAAATATCCGCCTGCCGGCAATTGGTTGAGCGACAATTGGTAAAGTGGTCCGGGCGATTCCGGTTGAAGAACACGAACCATCCGCCCGCTTACGTGCAGCAACTCGAACGACAGGGGCGTTTCACCGTTCCATTCCAGCCATAAATCGTTTTGAACAGGATTGGGGTACACGCGAGGGCGCTCCGGGATAGCCGCGACCGTACTGGAAACACCGCAGGCAGGACTGTCCAGCAAGCCCGGCCTGGCAACATTCAAAGTTGCCCAAATGCGCGCCTTTTGACCGACAGTAAAAAACGACATGCAGGCATCGTCGGTGTAGTCCATATAATTCATAAACATGGCATTGTTGCCGCAGGAGTACTGCGGATAGGCCGGGCACCCAAAAAAGGGCCCGCGCTGCACGGGCGTATCCCCAATGCCGTCGTCGTCGGTACAAATATTTTCCAGCCCACCCCATATGTGTTGCAGATCGAAATAATGCCCGATCTCATGCGTGGCAGTTCGGCCGAGGTGGTGCGGGGCATTAAAGGCCGCCAGACCGATCGTTCCGAAATATTTCGGGTCGACGACCACGCCTTGTTCTTCGGGCGGCGCTACGCCGGGGTATGTTCCGTAACCCAGAATCCCGCCTCCGATGCCCGCTACCCAGATATTCAGATATTGCTCGGGCGCCCAGGCGTCGTGGCCGCCCAGGGCGGTATAGCATATTCTCGGACTGCCGTCGGGCGCTTCTGCCATGCCGATATTGAGCCAATCGGTGGCGGTTCGGGTAATGCCGTTGGTGGACTGCCCGTCGGGCGTCAGTGTCGCAAGGCAAAATTCAATTTCCACATCCGCTGCAAAGGGTTGGAAAGCCTGCGGAATATTGCCGGCATTGCTGTTTTGCAAACGGAAGTCGGCGTTCAGCACATCGATCTGGCTTTGTATCTGGGCATCCGATATGTTTTCAAAGGGGCCAAAGTACACCACGTGTACAACCACCGGAATACGCAGTACCGCTCGCCGACGGGCAGATAAGTGTGCCGCTTCCTGCGCGATGGCCGTACGCAACTGCGCTTGCCGGGCAGCCTTGTCCGGAAATCTGCGGGCATTTCGTTCCGCAAGATGGTCAGCATAGCATTGCGCCTCGACGCTGGCAGTTGCGAGCGACAAAAACAGAAGAGGAGTTATCAACCGGCGGAAAAAGAGCATGGCGGCAATTTTTTTTAAAAAATTCGGGGGCCCTGGCAGCGTTGGAAAAACACCACGCGTTTAGGAGTTAATTTTCATGTAAAAAGATTCCGGGGTTTACGGTTTGCCCCAGAATCAAATGTTCGAAAAGTAGGTTTTTTTAGTTGGTTTTGTTTGGGGCAAAGGGGCTTGCGCAACGCAGCCCCCTTTGTATTTTTGGTCGATAATATCGCACCCAGGCAACCAAATTCGCGATTTTTGATTTCATACTCTTACATTGCCTGACAAACAATCCAAACTTACTTTTATGAAATATCAATTCTTACTGTTTGTTTTTGTCCTGGGAGGCGCCGGCCGGCTGTTGAGCCAGAACCAGCCCCCCGTTTTGAACAACCTGACGGCTGTGACTAATTGGTCGAGCCAGACGGTTACCCTGACCTATGACGTGTCGGATGCAGAAAACGACCCGCTGGATATCCGGGTACAGGTGTCCAATACCGAGGGCAACACCTACACCCTGACGGGGCAAATCACGGCAACGGGTGATTTGGGCTTTCCTGTCGCACCCGGTCCCGGCAAGGCAATCAACCTCGATTTTTCGGCGCTACCTTCGCTGACCGGTCCATTTACCGTTCGGGTGATTGCCGATGATCAACAACCATTTGATTATCAATCGCTCGTGGATGCCGTCGACAGCAACCGTTTGCGCAACGACCTGATGTTTGTCCAGGGTATCCGGCACCGGATCAGCAATCCGGCTCAACTGGCTACGACACAGGATACCCTGCGGAATTGTTTCGTCCAGGCTGGGCTTTACATGAATGAACAGACGTTCCCGTACCAAAATTATACCGGCCGTAACATTATCGGCACGCACCGTGGCATCCAGTCGGGTGAACAGGTGGTGATCGTCGATGCGCATTACGACTCCGTGATCGACGCGCCCGGGGCCGACGACAACGGGAGTGGAACGGTGGGCGTAATGGAAATTGCCCGTTTGCTGAGCGAGTACCCGACGCGCAAAACAGTGCGGTTCATCGGATTTGACCTTGAAGAAGCCGGCCTGATCGGCAGTTTGCGCTACGTCCAAAGCGGCATTCCCAATGGCGAAGATATTCTTGGTGTATACAATTTTGAGATGATCGGTTATTACACCGAAACGCCCAACACGCAGGATGTTCCCGCGGGTTTTAATCAATTGTTCCCGGCGGCGTACAATGAGATACAGGCCAATCAGTTTCGCGGCGATTTTTTGATTAATGTCGGTAATTTTAATTCGCTGGCTTTCGGTCAGGAGTTCGAAAACCTCGCAACGCAATACGTTCCCGATTTGAAGGTAATCTCCATTTTTCCACCCGGCAACAGCGAAATCGCGCCCGACCTGCGCCGCAGCGACCATGCCCGTTTCTGGGATGCCGGCCACGAAGCGCTGATGCTGACCGATGGCGCCGATTTCCGCAATGATTGCTACCATACCCCGATGGATACGTTGGACAAGTTGAATTTCACCTTCATGTCCAACGTCGTAAAAGCCACCCTGGTGGCAGCGGCGGCCAAAGCCGACGTAGTGCACGGTGATTGGTCGACGGTCAGTTTTCAGGGCGTACCAAGTGCAACAAACAACCTGAACGATCCCTGCGATATGTTTGTACGCCCGCTCAACAACGGGACCTTGATCTTCACTTCTTCGCAGTGCCCCTGGCACGAGGTAAATTTTGAAGTATTCGACGCCAAAGGCAGTCTGTTGTATCACGAAGCC
>JADZFP010000138.1 GCA_020849825.1 Saprospiraceae bacterium | reverse complement strand
GGTATCCTTTCAATTGTGGATATGAGCGACAAACAAGACCCGGTCGTACTGGGCACTATCGAGACACCGGGGCAATTTACCCACAACTCCTGGCTGCTCGACAATAACCAGGTAATTCTAACGACCGACGAAGCGACTCCGTCTTACGTGACCTCGTACGATATTTCCGACCCCACCGACATCAAGGAACTCGACCGCGTCTCGACCAACGACGGTAATGGTTCCATCGGTCATAATACCCATGTACTCAACGACTGGGCCATTACCTCCTGGTACACCGACGGCGTCGTGATCATCGATGCGCATAAACCCGACAACCTGGTCATCACCGGCTGGTACGATACCTGGGCGCCGCCGCTGACCGGCGATTTTTTTCAGGGGGCATGGGGCGCTTTCCCCTTCTTTCCATCCGGCACTATCGTAGCCAGCAATATTGAAGACCAAGCCCGTTTGACGGTTCTCACTCCGACCTACGTTCGCGCCGCTTACCTGGAAGGTACGGTAACCAACGGCTGCAACGGACAACCCGTCAGCGGCGCCACGATCACCGTCAACAGCAACGACCCGTTTATCAATACGTTTACCGACAACAACGGCGTCTTCAAAACCGGTCAGGCAGCTGCGGGTAATTTTACCGTTACGATCAGCAAACCCGGCTTCGACAGCCAAACCATCCCGGTCACGCTGGTCAATGGCGAAGTAACCAATCTGAACGTCGTATTTGAAGTCGAGGCTTACAATATTCAGGGGACCGTACTCGATGAAGGCACCAATCTTCCCCTGGCTAATGCCCCGGTTGAACTCAGCGGCCCGGCCAATTACACCCTCCAGACCAATCCCAGCGGCGCGTTTAATCTCGATTGCGTACCCGCCGGCAACTACGAAGCCACCGTGGGGTACTGGGGCTACCTGCCAGGCAATATGGTCGTCAATGCCAACGGAAACGCCACCATTTACCTCGAAAAAGGCTACTACGACGGCTTTGCCCTCAACCTCGGCTGGACGAGCGTCAACGGGTCCAACTCCGGTCACTGGGAACGCGGCGTACCCGTCGGAACGACCTACCAGGGCAGTTCCTCCAACCCCGGCATCGACTCCAACGACGACATCAACACGGAATGTTACGTCACTGGCAACGGCGGCGGCGATGCCGGCAACGACGACGTCGACAATGGCACCAATACCCTGACCACACCGCCCATGAATCTGGCGGGCTACGACGATGCCATCCTCAACTTCGACTACTGGTTCCTCAACGACGGCGGATCGGGCAACCCCAACGACAATTTCACCGTGACGGTGAGCAACGGCGCGCAAACAGCCACTCTGCTCGTCGAAACAGAATCGGAAAGCGCCTGGCGCAACTCCGGCGACATCCATCTGGCGGATTTTATCACCCTGACGAACAACGTAAAAGTGTCGTTCAGCGCAACCGACCAGCAGCCCGGCCACCTGGTGGAAGCAGCCGTAGACGTGTTCAAAGTAACCCCGGTCGCCGCTTCCGCCGCGGTCGACATCGATCCGAAAGCGCTTGTTTCGGTTACACCCAACCCCAGCAGCACCGACTTCCAGCTGCAATACCAGTGGGATAATGTCGGGTCGGCTACTATTCAGGTGCGAAATATGCTCGGCCAATTGATGCTTCAGCAAACAGTCGGTACCAACTCCGGCAGCATCCGCTTCGGCGCTGAATGGCCCCGCGGCGCTTATCAGGTCGTCATTCTGGCCGAAGGCCGTCAAAGCGAGCCAGTACTGGTCGTGAAGCAATAAGCAACGGCAATACGGGCGGTAGCGGTATTTTTTTGAAAGAACTGTAAATTTGAGATTCCATTCCTTTCAACCGCTACCGCCCTTGCCTTTGCTAACTTCATGATGAAATCAAATTATATCGACCCCGTACAAGCCCGCCTGGATACCAACCGCCAGGATCAATCGCCTTTTCTGGACCTGGGTAATTGCGGCCTAACACGCCTGCCGGAGGTTTTGAAAGAATTCCAATGGCTGGAAGACATCAATCTGGGCACGGTTTATTGGGATGAGGGCCTTGATAAATTTGTCGAAAGCGCCGAAAGCGGCCCCAACAACCAACTGGCCGACGAAGATTTCGCCGTTCTGCGCGAACTCCCCAAACTCAAAAAACTCTCGGCGCGCAGCACTTCGGTGCGCAACATTTCCGCCCTGACCGAATTGCAGCACCTGGAATCCTTGTCGTTGGGCGGCAATGAAATACGCGACATCAGCGCGCTGGCCAAGCTGCCCAGGCTGCATACCCTTTCCCTTTTCGACAACGCCCTGGAGTCTATTGAGCCGCTGCGCAACCTGACGGCGCTGAAAATCCTGTCGCTCAATTACAATAACCTTTCCGACATCGGTCCGTTGGCCGCATTGACTCAACTGGAGGAGTTGCACCTGGCCGGCAACGCGATCCGCGACATCGCGCCGCTCGAAGGTTTGCCGAAATTGTTCCGGCTCAATCTGAGCGCCAACCAGATTCAGGTGATTCGGCCGCTGGTTTCGCTGCCCGAACTGAAATTCCTGAGTCTCGACCGCAACCCGGTGGCCGATTGCCCGCCGGAAATCGCTTTTTCAGGCGACGTAGCGCGTTTGCGCGCCTTTTTTCATTCGCTCGACAAAAGCCAGATGGAATCGGCGGGCGCCGCACCGGAAGCAACTCCCGATGGCCCCGGCGCCCCTCCCGACGACAGCCAGCCGGTTCTTGAAGTCAAACTGATTCTGGTGGGCAACCCAACCTCCGGCAAAACCTCACTGTCGAGGGTACTGCGCCGCCGCCCCTTCAATGAGCGGGAAAATACCACCCACGGCATCCAGATACGGGAATGGATGCTCGACAGCGAAACCCTCGCCGAACTCTTGCCGGAAGACGCGCCCAAAGTGCGCCTGCGGGTGAACATCTGGGATTTCGGCGGCCAGGAATACTACCACGGCACCCACCAGATATTTCTCGACAACAACGCCGTTTATCTTCTTTTGTGGGAAGCGAGCCACAACGAAAACGGCGCAAAACCGACCACGGTGTATCTCGACGGGCAGGCAACGGAATTGCTGATGGAACATTTTGAAAACACTTATTGGCTCGACAACATCCGCTTCCATGCCTCCGGCGCCACTTCGGGTGAAAAACCGCCGCTGTTTGTCGTTCAAAACAAAATAGACCTGCCTGGCGCGACAGTGGCTATGTTCGACCCCAAACTGCTCGAACAATACGCCGTTACCAAAGTAGCCGGCATCAGCGCCAAGCTGGCCCGTTCGAAAAAAAACACGGAGCGCCGCTATCGCTACGGATTTGAAATTTTCAGAGAAGACCTCGTCCGGGTTTTGTACGAAAAAGCGCAGGCCAATGCCCGATTGGAACACCTGCCCGCGGCCTGGGTGCAAATTCGCCGACACATTCGCGATTTGCGCGCCGGCACTGCAGACCAAAGTTCCAATCCGTTTCTCAACCATATTCAGGAAAACGCCTGGCTGACTTTCGAAGATTTTGCCGCTGCCTGCCGCAGCGCCAATACAGGCCTCACCGATCCGGAAGTGGAAACCCTGGCTTATTATCTGCACCAGATCGGCGCAGTGGTGTGGCTGCCGCACATCGACCGAAAAGTATACACCGACCCTTCGTGGCTGACGGAAAAAATCTACCGGGTATTGAACGAACGCGTTCGTCAGCAAAGCGGGCGATTTACAGAAGCGGAGGTCAACACCGACTTTGCCAATGCCGCCGAGGCCCAGCTGCTGCTGCGCCTTATGCAGGAATGGGAGATCATTTTTCCGGCCGATCCCAGCCGGAACTCCTGGGTAGCGCCCCAGTATTTGCCCGACGAACACCCGATGGAAAATCTGTTCAGGATTGCGCTCACGGGCCTCCAGGAGCAGTTTTTCATGGTGCGGGCGCCGCTTTTTCATTATCGAAAAATACTGCGCCGCCTTATTTTCCGCTATGGCAACGACCCGGCCATCGGCGAAAAAGAATATTGGAAAAACGGCATCCTGTTTGTCACCCACACCAACCGTTTGCGGGTATTTCTCAAGGGCCTCGACGACCCCGACAGCCCCAATCTGGGTCGCCTGATGATTTGTGTGGAGCGCGGCCGCCCCGATACCGACCAATGGCGGCAGCGTATCCTGACCGACCTGTTGTCGGTATTTCTCGACAACCGGCGCCCCACACAACCCAATGCGCCGGGGCCCAACTGGTCGAACAACCCGGGCGCCCTTCGCGACGAAGCGGAGAAACGCGCCGAACTCGAACTTTCACTCGATGGCCGCACCTTTATTCCGTTAAAAATGCTGGTTCAGGCTGCGCGCAACCAATTGTCGGCCGTCGTGCCGCCCAATTCCAGGGAACGTATTCGCCTGCAGGAGTTTTCTCCGCTGCTGCTGGGCCTGCAGTTCACCCCGGCCATTCCCCTGATATTTTTCTCCTATGCCGCCGAAGACCGGCTGGAAAAAGAAGAACTCGACAAACACCTCCAGCCCCTGAAACGCCTGGGCGGCGCCATCAGCTGGAACAATGCCGAAATAGCGCCGGGCGCCAACTGGCAGGATGCTACGCGGCGTTATTTGCAAAGCGCCGACATCATTCTGTTGCTCATCAGCCCCTCTTTTTTGAGTTCGGACATGATCTGGAACGATGAGTTGCAACCCGCGCTCAAACGGCACGAGAACGGTGAATGTCGCGTCATTCCCGTGCTGGTGAAACCCTGCGTCTGGCAAGACATGTCATTTGCCGACATGCAGATGTTGCCGGTGTCGCCCGAAAGCGGACGGCTGCAACCCGTTGCGCTCTGGCGCAATGCCGATGAAGCCTACGCCACCATCGTACAAGGCATACAACGGGCGTTGAGTGATATGAAAATTGTCTGAGCAGCCTTGCGGTTTATCGCACGCGCCGGCTCCAGTTGCTTTCCCCCGCGTCGATGGCGTTCAGTTGCTTTTTACGACGCAGGTGATGGCGCAGCGCCAGCATGGCCGCCACGGCAGCCTGATTCTGATGCGATTCGATCAGTTTATCGGCTGAAAAGTACTGGTTGACGAAATTGGTGTCAAAATTGGCCGAGACGAACGCCTCATGGTCGAGCACGAAGCGGCCGAAAGGCAAAGTGGTGGCTACGCCTTCCACTTCAAAATCGGCGATGGCCTCTTTCATGCGCTGGATGGCTTCGGCCCGGGTGGCGCCGTGCACCACCAGTTTGGCGAGCATGGGATCATAGTAGATCGGCACGTCCATTCCCTCTTCAAAACCGTCGTCGACGCGGATGCCGTCGCCCACCGGGGGGCGGTAACGTGTGAGCTTGCCCACCGAGGGCAGGAAATTATTGAGCGGATCTTCGGCGTACACCCGCAATTCGAGGGCATGGCCGTTGATTTTCAGGTCGTCTTGTGCGAACGGCAGTTTTTCACCCCTGGCAACCCGAATCTGTAGTTCAACCAGATCGAGCCCGCTGATGTATTCCGTCACCGGGTGTTCCACCTGCAGGCGGGTATTCATTTCGAGAAAATAAAACTCGCGCTTGTCGTCGACCAAAAACTCCACCGTGCCAGCGCCGACGTAGTTGCACGACTGCGCTACGCGCACTGCCGCTTCGCCCATGGCTTTGCGCATTTCGGGGGTAAGGATGGCGCAGGGCGCTTCTTCCACCACTTTCTGGTGACGACGCTGGATCGAACATTCACGTTCAAAAACATAGACCGTATTGCCGTGCGTATCGGCCATGATCTGGATTTCGATGTGGCGCGGCGAGGTCACGTATTTTTCGATAAAAACCGAGCCGTCGCCGAATGCAGATTGCGCTTCGCTGATGGCGCGTTCCATCTGTTCCTGCAAATCTTCTTCACGCTCCACGATACGCATGCCTTTACCGCCACCGCCGGCCGAGGCTTTGATGAGAATGGGGTACCCTACCCTGCGGCCGATTTCCTTGGCCATCGCGACGTCGGTGATCGCCTCCTCGATACCGGGCACCATGGGCACGTTGAATTTTTTGGCGGCTTCCTTGGCGGCCAGTTTGCTGCCCATCATTTCGATACTGTGCGGGCTGGGGCCGATAAATGTGATGCCCGCTTCGGCCACGGCGGCGGCAAAACCGGCATTTTCACTCAAAAAGCCATATCCGGGGTGGATACCGTCTACCCCGATTTTTTTGGCAATGTCGAGGATTTTATCTCCCCGAAGGTAGCTTTGGCTGGAGGGCGCGGGGCCCAGGCAAAAAGCCTCATCGGCAAAGCGTACATGCGGAGAGTGACGATCAACTTCGGAATAAACGGCAACGGTACGAATGCCCATTTTACGGGCAGTTCGCATCACACGAAGCGCGATTTCACCGCGGTTGGCAACCAGTATTTTTTTCATAATGCAGCGATGTCTTGTTCCAGGGTTGCAGCGATCAGCCGGATACGGAATGGATCAATTTTTCAAACAAGGTCCGGCTTGATTCGCTCCCCGGTGTATTACCGGCAAAAATGCGAACCGGAACGATGCCTTGTATGGCGTTGGTCAGAAATATTTCTTGCGCACGAACCAAGTGGTCGGGAAGCAGCGGTTTTTCCAGCAAAGTTGCGCCGGTGGCACGGATTAATTGAGCCACATGGGCACGCATGGTACCGGCAACACAGCCCTCCGAAAGCGGCGGCGTATACCATTCGGCGCTTTCTTTCCAGAACAGGTTGCTGCTGGTCGCTTCAGCGATTCGGTCGAAAGCATTCAGCAACAGGCCATCGTCCCAGCCTTTGCCTCGCGCCTCGCGGGCAGCAGCGACGTAACGCGGCGCATTGAGGGTTTTGAATGACGAAAAGGAATCTACCGGCAAACGAACCGTTTCGCAAATACCAAGCCGGACGCCCTCCTGTCGCCAGGTAAAAGAAGCCTCGGGCAAAGAAGCAGAACTGATCAAAAACACCGGGTCGTTGTGCTCCGGGAAATACAAGCCTCCGGGCAATCGCCACACACTCAGGCGGATACGCGCTGAGCGGGATGTCAGTTTCCGGATTTCCCGTTCAAAAAAATCCGGAGTCCAGGACGGGGGAATCAGCATACCCAGGGCATTCAAGCCCCCAAAAAGCCGGTCGAGATGCTGGCGGAGAAAGGGCAGCTGCCCGTCGAACATTCGGATTGTTTCGAACAGGCCGTCGCCGTAATAGATCGCTCTTTGCGCCGTTTCCAGTTCAGGAGGCAGTTGGTACAGTATCTGCGAATTGAAATTGTAAGTCATTCGGGTGCGAAAATAACTTTTACCCGGCGCCTCCCGGCTGGACGCCGGGGTCGTCGCTTTGGCCGTGATGTTTACGATATTCCGTTGGCGTCATGCCAGTTGCTTTTTTGAAAGCGGCATTGAACGACACTTTATTGTTAAAACCAACTTTGTATGCTGCTTCAATGATGTGCAGATCGCGGCGCTTGGTTTCGGCGATCAGCCGTTTGGCTTCATCGATACGGAGTTGATTGACGTAGTCGAAAAAACTGCTGCCCAAATGCTCGTTGATCACCTGCGAAACATGGTGTTTGCTGGCCGACAAACGATTCGCCAACGCATCGAGGCTAAGCGCCGGGTCGCGATACAGTTGTTCCGAGTTCATCAGATCGACCAGCTGTTTCAAAAGGCTACGGCTGGCATCGACCGTCAGACCTGAATGTTTGTATTTTACCGGAGCGGCAGGTTCCGTCCAGTCGAATCCGTCGAATACTGCCGGTTGCGCATATCCTGCGTAGGCAATGAGGTAAATAAACGCCGTCATGACAGCCGAGATATGGTAATCCCATGCGCTGTTAAAAAAGGAAAACCTCACCAGGACAAAGTAGGAAGTATAAGCCAGAACAAAGCCGGTAAAGCAGGCGCTCAACAAATTGGCCCAGCGTGGCGTGGCGCCCACTCCGGGTTGCCGGCGGATGTACCGAAAACACCAGAACGCGTACCCAAACAAATGTAAAATCCTCAGCCAGAGCACCGAACGAGCCAGCCAGACCGGTACGGGAAAGGGGCGTTCACCCAACAAAACCAGGCTTTTTTCCCCAGCCGGAAGCCCGTACCAGGGTGCGAAAGCAACCCATGCAAGTAAAAAAGGTACCAGATGCCCCCAATCGCTGCTGTTTAGTTTTTGTTGCTCATAAATCGTGCGGAGATACAGCAACAATATGGGTCCGAACAAAAACGGCAATTGCGTACTCACATGCGCCAAGTGCGGGAATCGGACGATCGTCTGGCTCCAGTATAGTACGTATTCCGACATTGTCAGGGCAAATAAAAAAAGGAGCAGCGCCAACAACCGGTTTGCCGCCGGGCGACCTCGTTTCCAAAGCAACAAGACGGCCGCGATGAAGTAGCCTTGTACGGCTGCCACCAGAAAAACGAGCGTCCAGGCATCGAAAACAGGATTGGGTGTCATGGTTGTGGGCGTGTAGGATCAAGCAAATGTACATTCGTAACAAAGGGAGTACGCCGTCAATCTCCTTCGGAAAGGGTAATCTTTATCGGTATTACCCTTTCTATTTTGCAGCAGGAGCAGATTTGGGTCCGATTGTTCACCCAAACGTTCAACACATGAAATACTTTTTCCTGCTACCGCTGCTGTTTTTACCCAGGTGCGTTACGGCCCAGGATTTGTTTACCAAAGTAAACGACGCCAACAACCCCGTAACTTCATTTTCCAATACACCCGCTCCCTACAAAGGCGCCGCATGGATCGACCTGGACGACGACAACCGGCCCGATCTGTTTGCCGGACAGCGTTATTTATTCCACAACGACGGCAATGGTCAGTTTTCCGCTTTGCCCAACCTCAATGGCGCTACAACCGGCCAGATTGCCTCCGGTTCAAGTTGGGGTGATATCGACAACGACGGCGACCCGGATGCCATCACGGCCAACTATGTCTCCGGGCTGCACCTCAACAACGGCGACCAAACATTCTCTGTTGGCAATGCAGACCTGAATAATTTCGCCGACTATTCCGGCTGGGACTGCGCTTTGGCGGATGTCGACAACAATGGCTTGCTCGACCTCACTTTCGTACACGCCTGCTGCACCTTTCACCCCAGCGGGCCGTTTACCTGCCGGCTTTATCTGCAAAATTCCGACGGCTCGTTCAGCCAACAGACCGGTTACGAATTTACGGACCAGACTGCGCCGTACACCATCCCGGTCTGGGCAGATTACGACCTCGACGGCGACCCCGACTTGTTTATCGGAAGTGGTCCAGCCAGCAGCGCCGGCCCCGATTTTTGTTATAAAAACCTCCTGCAAGAAACCGGCGCATTTACCTTAATGCGCCTGAATACAGCGCCTTTTGATGCCCTGCAAAACGGTCAGACCTACAATTTTCCGGATATCGACAACGACGGCGACCCGGATATCTGTCTGACCAATTACGCCGGCGTGCCCACCCGCTTGTGGCGCAACGATGGCAACGGCAATTATACCAGCCTCATTACGCCTTTTACGCCGGCCGGCAGTTTTCTGGCCAACACCTGGGGCGATATCGACAACGACGGCGATCTCGATGTGTTAATCTCGGCCGATAACAACAGCAGCGTGCGCTGCTACCGCAATCTGGGCAACGGCACTTTTGGCAATTTGGCAACAGCCGGCACGGCAGGCGCAGGTGTGAGTGGCGTCGCCCTGGCAGATTATGACAACGACGGCGACCTGGATTTTTTCACCAACGGAGCGGGAGCCGCGCGGGCCTTGTTTCGCAACGACAGCCTGGCCGGAACCCGTCACTGGCTGCAATTGACCCTCCAGGGGACCACCAGCAACCGTTCGGCAATAGGCGCTGTCGTAAGGGTTAAAGCAACGATCAACGGACAGCCTGTCTGGCAAATACGGGAAGTATCGGCCCACAATTCATTCCAAAGCCACAACGACCTGAGGCAACATTTCGGTCTGGCCGATGCGGAGTGGGTCGACTCGATCGAGGTGCGCTGGCCTTCCGGCCTGACCGAGTCGTTCGGGGCACAAGCGAGTGATCGTTTTTACAAAGTAATTGAAAACCAGGGCCTTAACCTGCTTACATCTGCCAGCGAACCCGGTCGCCCGGTCGAACTCGACATCAGCCCCAACCCGATCGTCGACCAATTTCGAATCACATCGGATGTTCCTATCCTTTCCGTGGATCTGTTCGACAGTACGGGAAAAAACATCCCGCTGCGCTGTGAAGCCAGCGCAGCGGGAGTCGTATGTCGACTTCCGGAGACCTTACCTGTCGGAAACTGGTGGGTACGCGCCGGATTTGGGCAAGGGCAATTTGCCGTACGGCCACTCATCCGGATTTGACAATAGGGCTATGAAAACAATCAGCGCCGGCCTGCATGGGTCGGCGCTTTTTTTATCGCCCGTCGCCGTCGAGCAAATTGCCAAAACCGCCAAGAATACTGCCTTGTTCCTTGCCCTGCGTGCTGTATTGCAGGATTCGGGAAGCCAGGCGACTCACCGGGAGCGACTGCAGCCATACTTTGCCGGGACCGCGCAGCGTGGCGTAGAACAGCCCTTCGCCGCCAAAGACCATGTTTTTGATGCCTTTTACAAACTGGATGTCGTAGTCGACGCGGTGTGTAAACGCCACGATACAGCCGGTGTCGACGCGCAACATTTCACCCACGGCCAGTTCCCGTTCGAGGATGTAGCCGCCGGCATGGACGAATGCCATCCCGTCGCCTTCCAGTTTTTGCATAATGAAACCTTCGCCGCCGAAGAGGCCGGTACCCAGTTTTCGTTGAAATTCGATACCGATTTGCACACCTTTGGCAGCGCAGAGGAAAGAATCTTTTTGGCAAACAATTTTGCCGTCGAAGCTCGACAGGTCGAGCGGTACGATCTTGCCGGCGTAGGGTGCGGCGAAGGTGACCCGGTGTTTGTCGGCGCCGTGGTTGGTGAAGGTGGTGATAAAGAGGCTCTCCCCGGTGAGCAGGCGTTTGCCGGCATCCATCAATTTGCCAAAAAAGCCCTCGCTGCGGCCGCTTCCGTCGCCGAATACGGTGGCCATTTCGATATTTTCATCCATGAACATAAAACTGCCCGATTCGGCAACGACAGTTTCCTGCGGATCAAGTTCAATTTCAACACATTGCATTTCTTCTCCCCAAATGCGGTAGTCAATTTCGTGGTTGCGTTTCATGCTGGTGCACAAAGTTGTTTAATGAATTGGATGGTCAAAATTGGGGTGTGCGACGCGTCTCTCCGCGAATTTTACCGACGAGTGTCCGGCAGTTTTCGGCTAATGGCGTCAAAATGAAAATTCCTTGCCGGATGGAACCCCGGCAAGGAACTTCTAAATAGATCTACAGTAAGCGGAGGGCTTACGGCTTCGCCTTTTTCGCCACCGGCTGTCCGTTGGCGTCGATTTGGATCACTTCCATACCGAGTTGTTGCAGGCCGGGCAATACCTTTTCGGCATCGCCGGCGAGGAACCAGCCGAGGTTGTTGGGCTGAACGATGGATTTGGCCGTGTTCTGTACGTCTTTCAGCGTGAGCGCCTGTACGCGCCCGCTGTATTTCTGCCAGTAATCGTCGGGCAGGCCGTAGCGTACCTGGGTTTTGACGCTGTTGGCCACGGCGGCGTTGGTTTCCCACATACCGGCCATGCCCATGACGGTGTTTTGTTTCGTCTTGTCAAATTCGGCCTGGGTCATCGGTTTGTCGCCTACGAACATATTGACCTCCTTGATGACTTCCTGGATGCTTTCTTTCGTCTTGTCGGTCTGTACCGGGGCATATACGAAGAACGGACGCT
>JADZFP010000137.1 GCA_020849825.1 Saprospiraceae bacterium | reverse complement strand
TATTACCATGAAAACAATCACTGTTATCGGCCTGCTCCTGCTGGCCGGCTTTGCCATTCTTCAACTCGATCTTAAAGCCGACCCCAGCGGTCGAATCAATCTGCCTCCCGCCGAGCTTCGGGACACAAGTATCCACACCGGTTTGATGGCCGACCCGACCGGAACGGCTTACCTGAGGGCTGCGCAGCGGCAGCCGTAAATTATCCGACCCGCTTTATTCAGCAGAAATATCTCTTGCAAAAGCAATTTGCCCAAAACATAAAACTCCTTGTCGTATCGCCGACAAGGAGTTTTATGTTTTAAAATTCTTAAAAGTATCCTGCTACTCAACGCCGGAATTTCCCCGGCAATCCCTTCGGCATTCCTTTGGGCATACCGCCGGGCATGCCACCCATTTTGCCGGCCGGGCTGTTGGCCATCTGGTGCATGAACTTCCGCATATCGTTGAAGTTCTTGATAAACAAATTGATCTGATCCAGCGTCTGTCCGCATCCCTTGGCGATGCGTTTTTTGCGGCTGAGGTTGATCAGATCGGGGTTGCCGCGCTCTGTGGGCGTCATACTCTGAATAATGGCCTCGACCTTTACCAGCGCCTTGTCGTCGATCTCCACGTCTTTCAGTGCCTTGCCGACGCCGGGAATCATGGAGAGCAGGCTTTTCATGTCGCCCATCTTTTTGATCTGCTGCATTTGGCCGAGGAAGTCGTTGAAATCGAACTTGTTTTGTTTGATGCGTTTTTCTACCCGCTTGGCTTCTTCTTCGTCAAATTCAGCCTGCGCTTTTTCCACCAGCGACACAATGTCGCCCATGCCGAGGATGCGCTGGGCCATACGGTCGGGGTAGAACACATCGAGCGCATCGAGTTTTTCGCCCATCGACACGAATTTGATGGGCTTGCCGACGGTGTATTTGATCGACAGGGCGGCACCGCCGCGGGTATCGCCGTCGAGTTTGGTGAGCACCACGCCGTCGTAATTGATGTACTGGTTGAACGCCTCGGCGGTGTTGACGGCGTCCTGACCTGTCATGGAGTCGACCACAAACAGCGATTCGGTCGGGTTGACAGCAGCCTTGATCGCGGCGACCTCATCCATCATCTCGGTATCGACGGCCAGGCGGCCGGCGGTATCCACGATGACGACGTTGTGGCCGTGCGCCTTGGCGTGCGCCAGGGCGTTTTTGGCAATTTCTACCGGGTTTTTATTCTCAACTTCCTTGTAAACGGGCACTTTGATGCTGTCGCCGAGCACACCCAGCTGATCGATGGCGGCAGGGCGATACACGTCGCAGGCGACGAGCAGGGGCGACATCTGGCGTTTTTCCTTGAGGTATTTGGCAAGTTTGCCGCAGAAGGTGGTTTTACCCGAACCCTGCAAACCGGCCACCAGCACCACACCAGGCGAACCTTTTACATTGATGCCCACCGACTGGCCGCCCATGAGCTCGGTCAGTTCGTCCATGACGATCTTGACCATGAGCTGGCCGGGGTTAACGTTTTTGAGCACGTTTTCAGCGCCCATAGCCTTGTCGCGCACCTTGTCGGTGAATTCCTTGGCAATTTTATAGTTCACGTCGGCTGCTACCAGCGCGCGACGGATTTCTTTGATACTCTCGGCGACGTTGAGTTCGGTAATCTTGTGGGAGCCGCTCAGCACTTTAAACGCGCCTTCGAGGCGATCGCTCAGACTTTGAAACATGGATCGTGGTATTTTTTCGCTCGAAAAATTCGGTTATACCCGTTTGGGAAGCGCAAAGGTAAAAGTTTGGCCGCTACCCGACTTGTCTTCTTTGATTTAGCGTTGGGTATTTTCGTCCAAAGGCCCTGCTTCCGACAAAGCTTGCGCGCTTTCCGTCGATGCAGGCGTCGGATTGCGGCGCGGATAATTGAACAAAAGGGAACTCAGGATCGGCAGGCCGAAACAACTCATCGTCAGCAGGGAAACGCCCAAATCAGCTGTTTCGGTTTCCATCAGACGGGCGTAGGCGGATTCGGGCGCCAGGTGCGCGATGACGGAAAGTGTCAGTTTTAAGCCCAGAATCGCGATGACCAAAAAGGCAGCATTGGCCAAAAACGGATACTTTTCCATCAATTGAACAAACCATTGCGCCACAAAACGCATGGCCAGAATGCCGATAAACACACCGATGCAGATCAGCCAGATATTGTCGGTAAATGCCACTGCGGCAAATACGTTGTCGATGGAAAAGGCAAGGTCCATAATCTCCACCAGAATCACCGTACTCCAGAAAGCGCCGACCTGCGTGTTGAAAAACTGGTAAATCCGGTTGTTTGATTTGTTTACCTGGCCATCGTCGGCGGCATCCGCCGGCAGGATGAAGAGGCTGTACAAGAGGTAAATGGCGTAAATCCCCAGCCCCGCTTGCACCAGCCAGTACAGGTTGAACGTAAAGCCAGCCAGATCGACCGGCACCTCAGCCTGCACGGCATACAGGAAGCCGGCGATGGTCAGAAATTTGAAAATATCGGCCCCGGCGTCGCCGTAGCGCAGCGGTTTTTTAAAATAATCGACGGCCAGCCAGAGCAGATACAGTCCGCCAAGAGGCTTTAACCACCAGATTTTGACCAGTTTATAAGCAAACAACAGGCAAAGCCCGCGAAAAACGTACGCCCCGATAATGCCGTATCGCAGCGCCCGCGGCCGCTGACTGGCAGGCAAATCCATTACCATCGTAGCCAATACGGCAGCGTTATCGACCGAGAGCAGGCTCTCGATCAGAATGAGATTTAATACGATCAAACTGGCCGATTCCCAATCCATACCTAACCATTGTTCTATCACGTCAAATGTCCGTTTAAAATGTGAAAAAAAAGCAACTCATCACACACTCATCACTACTAAACTCCCCACTTCCTCAATTGTGTCAGTACAGCGTTGAAGTCTTTGGGTAATTCGGTTTTAAACTCCATCCGTTCACCCGTTACCGGATGGTCGATGCGCAAACGGAAGGCATGCAACGATGTGCGCTCCATCATCGGGCGCTCTTCTTCACTGTATTTCCCCGACTTATAAGCCTTTCCTTTTATTTCCGACAAATAAAAAGCGGGGCGCCTGCCGTACAGGGCATCCACGGCAAGCGGGTAGCCAATACTCTGAAAATGCACGCGGATCTGGTGTGTGCGGCCCGTTTTAATCAGCGCTTCGGCCAATGTAAAGTGGCGAAAACGCTCCAGAGCCCGATAGAAAGTAAGAGAGGGTTTGCCGGAGTTGCTGATCGTCATTTTCCCGGCAATGGTCGGGTGCTCCCCGATGGGCTTGTCGATTTCGCCTTCGTCGTGGTGCAGGATACCGTCGAGCAGCACAAGGTAAAACTTGTCGGTCGTATGATGCTCGAACTGCATGGAAAGGCTGCGATGCGCCGCTTCATTGCGGGCAAAACAGAGAATACCGCTGGTTTCGCGGTCGAGGCGGTGTACAGTGAGCACATGCCCAAAGTCTTTTTGCAGGGCTTCGAGCAAACTGTCTTTATTGCCGAAACGGTCGGGTATCGTGAGCAATCCGGCAGGTTTGTTGACCACCAGGATGTCGTCGTCTTTGTAAATAAGTTCGTATTTCATGTGTCGGGTGCCGCGGGCCTTTGCCCCGGCTTAAAAAAGGCGTTTGAAGGATTTGATGCCCCGGGCGTAATAAGCCCAGACGATGCTGCCCGGATAAACGCCGGAGCGGTCCATATCGGGAGCAACACTTTGTTGTTCAATGATTTGCATCGCCTGTTTTCTTTTTTTCAGCGTAGCAGACCAGTTTTTGTAAAATGAAAAATGCGCTTTGACAATTGCCCCGATCGCGGCGAATTGTCCTTTCAGAAAAAACCGCACGCCGGCCAGCCCGTCGAGCAGGAATCGTGCCGGAATCAGCCAGCACAATTTTGCGGCAGTTTCGTTTTTGAGCAATGTAAAAAGACTGTTGCGGAAATTGAGGAACACCTTGCGCGGGTTTTCGTATTCGAGCGTGCCGCCGCCCAGGTGATACACCACCGATTGCGGGAAACACCATACGCCGTACCCTGCCCTTTTGATCCGCCAGCACAGGTCGATTTCTTCGTTGTGGGCAAAATAATCGCCGTCGAAACCGCCAAAGGCATGGTAAAGTTTTGCCCGGATAAAAAATGCCGCGCCCGCGGCCCAAAAACAGGCTTGCGGATCGTCGTACTGACCCGTATCGGGCTCCGACAAACTGAATATCCGCCCGCGACAAAAGGGATACCCCAGGGCATCGATCCAGCCGCCTGCTGCGCCGGCGTATTCGAACCGTTCTTTGTCGCGCCAGGCTTTGATTTTGGGCTGGGCAATGGCGATTCGTTCGTCTTTCTGCATGGCTTCGAGAATGGGCTCCATCCAGCCGGGCGTCACCTCGACGTCGGAGTTCAACACAACGTAAATGTCGGCATCGATCTGGCGCAGCGCTTCGTTGTATCCTTGCGCAAAACCGTGATTGGTTTGTAAATCAAGCACTTCCACGTTCGGATATTGAGTCCTCAGAAAAGCGATCGAATCGTCGGGCGAGCCGTTGTCGGCCACGATAATACGTGCGCCGGCGCTGTGGGCGACCACCGAGGGCAAAAACTGTTCGAGGTGCCGGCGGGTGTTGTAATTCAGGATGACAATCGCCACGTCGTCGGCTGGCCGCGCTTTTTTCAGTTCTG
>JADZFP010000136.1 GCA_020849825.1 Saprospiraceae bacterium | reverse complement strand
GCCTGCACGCCGCCGCATCCCTGGGCGGTTTTTTGCTCTGGCTCAACGAGCTGGCACGCAACGAGCAGGACTACCAGGGCAGCGGCGAAAGCCCCGACGCGGTGAAGGTGCTCACTTATCACAGAAGCAAAGGGCTGGAGTTTCCGATTACCGTATGCCACAACCTCAACCAGCCGTTAAAAGAAAAAATATGGGGTCTGAATCTTGTCGCCGAACGGGATGAACCCGACCTAGAGAACATCCTGGGCCACCGCTGGCTGCGTTCTTGGGTAAATCCCTATGGCGACCAATGGCGCAATACCCGGCTGGAGGAAACCCTGCACCAAAGCGTGGAGTGGGCGAACGCCCGAAAGCAGGCGCTGGAGGAAGAAGCCCGACTCTTGTACGTCGGCCTCACCCGTGCCCGCGACTATCTCGTGTGTCCCACCAATGTAAAAGGTACGCTTTGGCTCAACCGCGTTTTCAACCGGGGCGACGAAAATATCCCCACCCTCGACCCGCACAGCAACGAAACGCCGTTTATCTGGAACAACGAACCGGTGCTTTGCGAGAACGAACCCCTGTTCATGCCCCGCGATTTCCCCGAATCGCAGACCGAAGAACCGCCGTTGCCGTTTCATGCGCCGCGCGTCGGCCATTATCATATCGGTCGCCTTTCGCAGGATATTGATGCCTATTCCGAGTGGCCGCCGGGTTTTCAGTTTTCGTTGGGCGAGCCGCTGGCGTTCGCTTCGTGGCTGGATTTTAAAGGCGAATACCAGGCGAACCTCGGGAAAGCGGTGCAAACATTCCTATGTGCCGACGATCCGGCCCTGCCGGCCGAACAACGCCGGGCTTTGGCCGGGCAGCAACTGCGTATCCGGAATGTGGCGGAATCGCTCTCTCCGGAAGCCCTGCTGCGCCAGTCGGACGCATTCCGGCAGTTTGCCGGCGCCCGGTTCGCTCCGGCCCGTTGGCTGCCCCGGTTTCCGGTTGAAGGCCGGCAGGGGAAACGTTATTTGAAGATGGAAGCCGATTTGTTGCTGGAAAATCCGGATGCGGTACATGCCCTGTTTTTCGCCGGTTTTGCCGAAGGCATGAAAAAATGGAAAGCGCAGGCGCAGGCTATAGCGCCGGTTGCGGGCTGGGGAAGCCGGGTGTTGCCAATGGCTTTTTCGGGTAAAAAAATACAGTACTGGATTGTATTTCCAGTGGAAGGGCAGGTGGTGCAGGTGATGATTTGAAGGTTTGTCGGATATTTAAAAATTACCCACCTTTGTAGAAATTCTTTTTGTCTATGAAACTCACACTTAATATTCAGGAGAGCAAATTGGCTTTTTTTTTAGAACTCATTCGTAATTTCGACTTTGTTCAAGTGGATATAAGCGAAAATATCGAACTTTCAGAAGAACATATTACAATTCTGGAGGAAAGATTAGCAGCATACGAGGCCCAACCTGACAATTTATTGACTTGGGAAGAAGTTAGGGCATCTATAGAAAGCCAAAAATGAAATACCCGGTTTTACTAACTCCCCCTGCCAACGACGACCTCCTTGAAGGCATGGCATGGTACGATGACCAAAAAGAAGGATTGGGAGGCCAGTTTTATGCGGCAATTGTAGAAACAATCAATACAATCGGCGCAACCCCGCTGTTGTTTGCCGTTCGTACCAAATCAATCCGACCGGCCCCTGTCAAACGATTCCCATTCTTCGTATTTTACAGGTTTGAAAAACCAGGGCACAGGGTGGTTGTGCTTGCTATATTGCATCAATCCAGAAACCCCAAAATCTGGAAAGGAAGAGGGTAGTTTGCTCTATTTACTTATACCCGAACGCCCCCGCCCGCAAAGAAATCGCAAACGTCGGGCTGTTGAAATCGCGCGGCCCGTAGCCCGGTAGACTGGTCACATTACCCACCGAACGGTAGCCGAGCGTGGCTGCGATGCGAAGCCAGGGCAGGGCGTTTACTTCAGCGCCGATCTCGGGCATGATGGCAATAACCCCGGTGCTGAAATCATCGTTGTCGAAGGGATCATTGTCCTGGCGCGTCAGGACGGCGCCGCCGAAACCGATTTTCAACGAGGTGTACAGGTGAACGAGTTTATACGAGGGGTAGGCATAGCCAATCCAGGGGCCCGTGGTGAACAATCCGGGGCTGTAATTACTGTTGTTGATGCGGCGCTGGTCGAATGATTCCGCTTGCAGGAATCCGCCGAAAAACCAATCGTTGCGGATAAACGCGCCGTTAATCCCTGCGCCGCCGCCCGCATCGCCGTTGGCCCGGGAGAACACAAAGTACAAGCCGCCAAATCCGCCTTTGTTGCGCGCGGTGCTCCGGAGCGTTTCCTGTTTTTGGGCTTGCAGGGCGAATGTGCCGATAAAAAGAAGGAAGAAAAGTAATAGTCCTTTTTTCATGTTTTTTTGTTTTGGTGCGCCGCATAAACGCAAATTGAGCCCTTAAAAGTACGTACTCAAATGCCCATCTTTCCGCACCTTTGCAGGTATGAAAAGTATGCTCTCCATCTCGTTGCGGCTGGCGCCGGTTGTCCTGATAGCCTTTTTTGCGCTCAGCGCCAATAAAAACCAGCGCTTTAACTTCTCCCGCGACATTGACCCCCGCGAAGCCTTGTGGGTCGATTCGGTGTTCAATACCCTCAGCGAAGAGGAGCGCCTGGGCCAGTTGTTTATGATCCGGGCGCACTCGGACAAAGGGCCGGAGTTTGAACAACAGGTGGAAGATATCGTTCGGAAATATCACGTGGGTGGATTGTGTTTTTTCCAGGGCACTCCCGAGCGGCAGGCCGAACTGACCAACCGCTACCAGGCGCTCAGCGACCACCTGCCGCTGATGATTTCCATGGACGCCGAATGGGGCCTCGGCATGCGCCTGAAAGACGGGACGATTTCTTACCCGAAACAAATTATGCTCGGCGCTATTCACGACAACCGGCTGATCTATGAAATGGGGCGTGAAATTGCCGTACAGTGCCGGCGCCTGGGTGTACACCTCAACTTCGCTCCGGTGGCCGACGTGAACAACAATCCCGCCAATCCGGTGATCAACGACCGCTCGTTCGGCGAAGACCGCAACAACGTGGCCGCCAAATGTTTCCAGTACATGATGGGCCTGCAGGACGGCGGCGTGATGGCCTGCGCCAAACACTTTCCCGGTCACGGCGACACTAATGT
>JADZFP010000135.1 GCA_020849825.1 Saprospiraceae bacterium | reverse complement strand
TTTGCGGATCGTAGGCCAGATTGATATTGAGCGCACTCAGCGCCAGCATCAAGGGATCATTCTGCGGCTGAAACTGGCCGCCGTCCAGTTCGGCGACAAACTGGCTGTCGATCAGGCCGGCCATGTTTTGCCGGGCGTTCACAAGCCCGGCCATAAAAATTGAAGGCACGTTTCCGCCATCGAGCGAGGCTGCAACGTCGGCTTTGTTGAGTTGGAACAACCAGGCGTTCGGCGTGAAACTGGGCACCGCGTTGCCGTTGAGGTCGAAAGCCTGTACGCGGTTGTTCACACTTTCCAGCACCAGTACGCGGCCGTCGGGCGCTACGGCCAGGGCTTTGGGCCCATGCATCAGGCCCTCCCGAATGCCTTCACCCGAGACGAGCAGGGCTTCCGGGGCCTGGCCGTCGGGCATGCCTTGATCGGGCAGGCGCAGGATCATGAGTTTGCTGCTGCTGAACGAACACGCCAACACCGAGTTGCTCGGGTGAATGGCCAAGGCATCCACGTTGTCGAGCGGAAACGAGCCCCAGCTGAGCAGGTTCGGATCACCGAGGCCAAAGTCGGCCTGGCCGTCGTCGAGGGTCACCTTGCGCAGGTTCATTTTGCCGTTGCGCGGATCGAGGATGAAATTGGTCTGGTCGATTGTGTTCTGGGTATTGAGCGACAAGGCGTAGGCGATACCCGGTTTTTGGGTAAAACCGATTTGTGTGGTTTTGAGCCGGGAACTCGGATGTTCCAGTACGGAAAGATTCTGCACGGCGTACAACTGGTTGTCGCTTACCGGCGCATCGGGCGAATCGGGGTGCAGGTGTTGTTTCGCCGCTCGCCAGGCATAGCCTACCTGGAAGGCGCTGTTATTGACGGTAATGGCCGTCAGTTCGCACAGACCGCCGCTGTCGGTACAGGCCAGGGAGCGAAGTGTCGTTGCAGGTACGCTATCGTTGGCCCAGGAGAATTTTGCATCCTTGTACACGATTTTTTCCTTGTACACGTACTGCGTGTCCATGGCAAGCGGCACCAGATTTTCCGTAATGTTTTGGTCGCCGAGATCCAGCGTTGTACCCTGATTTGCCTTGGCGAGGGTCCAGTCGTTTTGCCAGGAGCCGGCCAGCCAGCCGTTGGCGCTGTACAAGCCGATGAAAATGCGGAATTGGCCGCCGGCGGGTACGTCGACGAATGTGATCGAGACGGGCTTGCCGCTGGTGGTGCTGGGCAGTTGGCCTTTAATGACAAAGTTGGTGCCTGCCTTGCACTGCAGGGTGGCTACGTAATTGGTAGCGACCGAGGGCCATACCGCCGTTTCGGGGTGCCCAACTTCTCCGTGTTTCGGGTCGGGATGCAGGTTAAGTTTGACGTCGATGGCGCGTTTGATCACAGCCGTGGTCAGTGAGTCGGAAGAGAGCGACTCGGCCGTGGTGATGACCATTTGCTCGATATTCAAACCGGCGGCGATCAGCTGGAACAGCCAGCCAATGGGGCCGAACGCTTTGCTCAACTGCCCGGCGCCAACCTGAGCCACCAGCCATTTTCCGAGTGTTTCCATGCCTTTTTGCGCTGCAAAACTGATGACCACATTGCCGAATTTGATCATCGTGCTTTTCCAGTTGGTCAGCGCCGCGTAAGTGGGTACTGCGCCGCCGACCAACCCGAACAGGATGCCGGCAGCCGCTACCCGGAGTTGGGGGTCGTTGACGATCTTGTTGAACGTCTGGGTATTGGTAATGGCTTTGCCGGCAATCATAAAAACGATCGGAACGCCGTACTGATAGGCGCCGGTAAACAAGGCGCCCCGGTCGCTCACGTTGCCGTCGTGCCAACTCACTTTGTCCCAATTGCTCCCGCCGAGGCTCCCGAAGTACATGCGGATTTCGGCGGCATCGCCGATGTTGAAAGATTCCACCGTGGGCACAACCGGTATCGGTATGCCCATGATGTTGTCGACTGCCGAAAAGGTGCTCATCAGGGTACGCGGTCCCTTGGACTTGCCTGCGTCGTCGAACAACTCATAAGCGACGTACAACGTACGGTTGAAGAGGTTGTAGCAGTCGATGGAGAAATTGTTTGAGGCGTCGATTGTCAACGAATCCTTCGGCATTTTGATGCCGTTGGTGTACGTCTGATAGGGTACGGTCCACTTGAATTGCGGTCCGGCGGCGGCCATCGCCGTTGCCCTGGCCGACTGGGCAGTATCGGTGCTGTGCAATGCGCTGGTTCCGGGCGCAGGGCTCCAGGTCTGGTTTCTCAGTTGTATGTCGTCGCTGGTCGACCTTTGGGCGCCCGATGTGGCGGGTACGCTGGCCGAAAGTACATCGTCGACAACCGTAAAGGTCTGGAGCTGCTGGCCGGTCTGGAACTCACCGAGGTCGTAGCCAGCCTTAATGGGGTTGCCGTCTTTGTCGACACAATCGATTACCGGCGACCAGCTGGGTGTTTTGTCCAGTTGCGCCTTGAGGGCCCTCATCGCATTGTACTGGTTGGGATCGACCGCCGGATTGGGCAAAATGTTGTTGTCGCGGATATACGCAGCGGTACTGGGCTGTGTCGTAGCCAGGTTGGGGTGGTGCGCTACCAGGCCTGCGGCCGTCGTCATGGTATCTACCAATTCCTGGGCGGCGAGGAGTGTTTCAATGTGCCGGTCGCCGGCTTGCGGCTCGGGGGCAATCCCCAATGCATGCAAACGGCCGGTGTGGTGCGCGGGATGCTCCGCCGCCCCGGCGCGCAGTGCCGGCGAAAGATGCCGCCCGTGCCGCCGCAGGTACCGCTCTTTCCACATGTGAGAATGGTAAAACGCCCAGAGCCGGTCTTTGGGAATAATCTGGCTCATCAGCACAACCTCATTCAGGTGCGAGCCGGGTTGCTTGGGTCGCACAACCTGCAACCAGCGCGGCGCATCGCCTTCGAGGTGGTGATCCTCGATGTCGGCAAAGTGGCTGTAAGCATTGAAATGTTCATCTTCCAGACGCGACAACACCGCGTGCGTTTTTCGCGCATGCGCCCGGCTTGCTTCGTCGTGCGGGGTGAGTGCATATTTGTTGTCGTGGAGATGTACCTCGAGAGCAGCATGGTCGTCGAGGTGGAGCAGGGAGAAATGGAATCGAATCATTTGGAATACTGGCGATAAATTTAAAATAAATGAATCCGTAAAAAACTACCACAGGGTCGGGCGCAACAGCCCGGCCTGGTCATCAGAGGCATCAAAAAAAAATGGAAACAGACCCAGTTT
>JADZFP010000134.1 GCA_020849825.1 Saprospiraceae bacterium | reverse complement strand
CCCCGATTCCCATTCCAATCGGGTCAGCGCATTGAGGTACAACACCGTCCGGGTAGCAAACTCTCCCGACACAGGCAAGGTCAGCGCGCCGTGCGCTGTCCATCGTGGGGCGCGAGAACCTGCCAAGCGCAGGAACGATACGTCGCGACTGCCGCCCGCCTGGTGCACTGCCAGCCCCAGGCTGAACGGCCATTCATTGTTTTGAAGCAGAAGGCTGCTGCGCAACACAGCGCCTACGCCCACCTCAAAGCTCTGTACCCGGCTACCGTCCTGCTGAAAATATGGGGCCGGCGAACCTTGTACGCCGAATATGGGGTCCAGTTGCCCTGAAAAAAGAAGCCTGGCAAAATCGACGCTATGCTGCCCTAAGCCCGCCTGAAACCCTCCATGTAAAGACCATCGCTCGGAGGAACCGAAAAAGCCGCCCGCCTGTATGCCTGCTTCTTGTACCCGATAGTTGAAAAAAGGCTCATGAATATCGCTCACATAGGCTCCCCAACCCAAAGGAAGATTACAACTGCGCAGGGCAGCGGCTGCAAAGGCGGTTTGAAAGCCATCTTGGATTTGGCCCCATTGGCGGCGGTACCCAGCCGTAATCTCCAAACCGCGCATCGCAGATACGTAAGCAGGATTCAGCGATGGCCGATGGGCGTAGAATTGTGAAAAAACAGGGGATTGTGCAGAAAGAGATGCTGCGGGAAGTAGCGCGGCAATCCAACAGGCAATAAAAAATCTCATTTGGCTAAATGGTTTTGGCAGGTGAAGAATTAGCGCGATATTCGCTATATCCGAATAGTAATAACTTGGACAAAGTAAAGAAAATAATAGTATGCCCCGGCTGTTTCTTTACCTATAATTTATTTTTAAAAGGGTTATAAGGGTTCGCATTTTCCGGATAAGAAAACCCGGTATAGTTCTTTAAATAGTTCTTTAAATATCGGAAAAGAAAAATGGAGGGGAATTTGTGTTTCTCATGCATAAACCCTACGTTACCCAACGAATTGGGACATTTGCCCGTCTTTTGAAAAAAACACTGGTATGCGAATCCTGTTCTTACTTCTCTCCTGTATGCTTCTTTGGGCCTCGTGCCGCGACCGCCGCGAACCCTTACTGACCGCCTCGGGCAATTTTATCCGTTTCAACGATATGCAAATCGGACAAAGTTCGCGCTACGTCCTGTTTGAAGGGGAAGACTACTACGACCCCGATAATTTCGATTTCGTTTACCGGCCCGACACCCTGGTATTGACCGTCGTCGGCGCCGATGCCAACGGTTTTTTGATCGAGGAAAAAATGACGCCCGGCTCTGCCTCACGCCACGGCGCTGGTTACATCATCGATGCCGACAGTATTTACCGCTACTATTTTTCAGTAAACGACGATACGCTTTTCCAAAAGGCGCTTCCGGGCCCAGGCGCATACCTGAACCACCGTTTGGGCTATACGACGCTGGAGTTGCCGCTGGCCCGGTTTACAGGGCCCGAGATCGAGATCATCGGCTGGAAACCCGACTATATGGACGGCAATTTTTACTGGTCGGCTATCGATCGGGATTATCTGTTGTTCGGCGTTTATTACCCCGACGTCAATGTGCTGTCCGACAACCGCTTCATGCCGCCCGACGGCCCCGGCGTCTGGTGCGCTTACACGGCGACCAACGGTCTGATCAAGATTGCGACGTACAATTCCTGGACCCGCCAGGGCCAGGGCTGGGATTTGTTGCCGGATTGAGCCGCCGCATCCCGATCGGGAGCAGTCTTAAATTTTTCCTAAAAAACAGTTTTACCCACCCCGAAGTCCGTCTTACACCTGTCTGGGTTTGAAAAAAAACTTTTGATCATGAAACACCTTTTGTTTTTCAGTTTTTGCCTGTTCCTGCTCTTCTCCTGCCGCGACCGCCGCGAATACCTGCTGCCCGATTCCGGCACGCATATCCGCTTCAACGACATGCAAATAGGGCAAACTTCGCGCTACGTCCTGTTCAAGGGAGAGGCTTATTTCGAAGCCAACAATTTCAACTTTACCTACCTGCCCGACACCCTGGTGCTGGCCATCATCGGGGCAGATGCCAACGGTTATCTGGTGGAGGAAAAACTCACACCCGGCTCGGCGTCGCTCCACGGCGCCAATCATATTTACAACGCCGACAGCGTGTACCGCTACTACCTGGCCATCGAAAACGACACGGTGCGCCAGAAAGCCGTGCCGGGTCAGAGTTTCTGGATTCCCAATCACCTGACCGACAATCCGTTCGTACTGCCGCTGGCGCAATTCACCACCCCGGAAGTCAACATCGTCGGCTGGAAAACGGATCATACGTACACGGAGTCGTACTGGACGGCTACCGATCCAGCCTATTCGCTTTTCGGGTATTTCTATGCCGATCTCAATATTCTGACCGACACCCGCGCCATGGCGCTGGACGGCCCCGGCTCCTGGTATGCCTACTCCGCCGAAAACGGCATTGTCAAAACGGCTTCGTACAGCTGGTGGACGCAAGAGGGGCTCGGCTGGGATTTGCTGCCGGATTAACTCACCATCATACCGGCAAGGGTGGCCGACAGGTATGAAGCCAGGGTGCCGGCGATCAGGGCGCGGAACCCGAGCCGGGCCAGGTCGGCGCGGCGTTCGGGTTCGAGGGCGCCGATACCGCCGATCTGAATACCTACGGAGCCGAAATTGGCGAAGCCGCAAAGGGCGAAACTGACGATGGCCAGTGCCTTGGGGCTCAGTGTGTCTTTGATTTGCGACAACTCGACGTAGGCGACGAATTCGTTGGCCGCCAGTTTGAGGCCCATGAGCGAGCCGGCGGTGAGTATCTCATTGGACGGCACGCCCATGGCCCAGGCAAAGCCTGCAAAAACCCAGCCCAGAATGGTTTGCAGGCTCAGGTCGGGGTTGCCGAACCAGCCGCCGATGCCGCCGAGCATGAAGTCGACCAAAGCGATCAGCGCAAGGAAGCCCACCAGCATGGCGAGCACGTTGAGGCCTACGCGGAGGCCGTCGGAGCAACCGGCAGAGATCGCGTCGACGATATTGGAGTGGGCTTTTTCGACTTTCAGTTTGACGGAGCCCTTGGTTTCGGGTTCGCCCGTTTCGGGGTGCATGATCTTGGCAATGGCCAGGGCCCCCGGCGCCGCCATGATGCTGGCCGCAATCAGGTATTCGGCTTTTACCCCAAACATGATGTAGGTAGCCATTACCCCGCCGGCAATGCAGGCAAAAGAACCCGTCATGGAGGCCATGAGCTCGGAGGTGGTCATGCCTTTCAGGTAGGGCCGGATCATGATCTGGGCTTCCACCTGACCCACAAAAGCACTGGAGATATTGCTCAAAGCCTCGGCGCCGCTTACCCGCATGAAGTAGTTCATGGCCCGGGCCAGCACCTCCACAATTTTTTGCATCAGACCGATGTGGTAGAGAATATTGACCAGGCAGGCGACAAAAATGATCGTCGGGATAATTTTAAAAAAGAAGATAAAACCGCCGTAGCCCAGCGCTTGTCCGCCGTTGGCCGCTTCGGTGGTCCCGATGATTTTTTGAAATGCCGCACTGTCGGCCAATACGCCGAATACGAACTGCGCGCCGGCATCGGAGAAACTGAGCACTTTGGTCACGGCATCGCCCAGCCATTTAAAAATGGCCTGTCCAACCGATGTTTTCAGGATAAATACAGCCAGGAGAACTTGCAGCAACAAACCCATGCCCACGGTGCGGTAATTGATGGCTTTGCGGTTGTTCGATAAAAGGTAGGCCAGGCCGAGAATCAGGATAATGCCCAGAATTCCGATAAGACGATCCATTTGTGTTAATGTGCTAATGTGCTAATGAGGGAATGTGCTAATGTGCTAATGTGCTAATGCGATAATGTGCTAATGGGGGGTGGCCGAAAAGTACGCGACCTGAGCGGATTGCAAAAATTTTTGCCCAAAACCCTACTTTCGCCCGGTCATTCCATGCACCGGCAATCCATCGCATCCTCAAATCCTCGCATCCTCAATTAAATGCGTCCATACCTCATAGGCATAGCCGGCGGCAGCGGTTCCGGCAAAACGAGTTTTATCCGCGCCTTGCGCAGCGAATTCAATGATGAGCAGTTGTGCGTTTTGTCGCAGGACGATTATTACCTGCCACGCGACCAGCAGCACCGCGATCACAACGACGAGTTCAACTTCGATCTGCCCAAGTCTTTTCACAAAAAAGACTTTTACCACGACGTCAAAAAACTGCTGGAGGGCGATACGGTTACGCGGCTGGAATACACGTTCAACAACCCCGACGCGCAGCCGAAAACCCTGGAATTCAAGTCGGCGCCGGTCATTATTCTCGAAGGCTTGTTCGTGTTTCACTACAAAAAACTCCAGCCGCTGTTCGATCTCAAAGTATTCCTCTATGCGAAGGAAAACCTGAAGATCATTCGCCGGATTCACCGCGACCAGCGCGACCGCGGCTACCCGATCGACGATGTTTTGTACAAATACCAATACCACGTTTTGCCTTCCTACGAGCGTTATATTCTGCCGTACAAAGACGAAGCGGATATTGTGATCAACAACAACCGCGACGATTTTCGCGATTTTCAACGGGGGCTTTCCGTTTTGTCCGGCTTTATTCGCAGCAAACTGGAGGAAAATAAATGAGGCTGCACGGCAGGAACTATTTACGGCAATCACAGTTTAGCCCGGCATGAAACACCAAGGTTTGCCGCCCGACGCGCCGCTGTACTCCGCACCGTTTTTGTTGTTGTGTATTTCGCACGGCTTGTTTGCCGCCAGTTTTAACATGATGCTGCCCGAGCTGCCCTCCTACCTCGAATCACTCGGCGGCGGCGAACACAAAGGGCTCATCATTGCTCTTTTTACCCTAACGGCGGGGCTGTCCCGCCCTTTCAGCGGCAAACTGGCCGACACCCTCGGCCGGATGCCGGTGATGTACATCGGCGTTTTCGCTTGCGTGATCTGCGGGCTCTTGTACCCGGCGCTCGCTTTTGTCAGCGGTTTTTTGTGGCTTCGCCTGTTCCACGGTTTTTCCACGGGTTTTAAACCCACCGGTACCTCGGCTTACGTGGCCGACATCGTGCCCGCGCAACGGCGCGGCGAAGCCATGGGCATCCTGGGCATTTGCCTGAGTATCGGCGCCTCGGCTTCGCCGCCCCTGGGCAGCTGGCTGGTGCAGCAATATTCGATCAATGCCATGTTTTATGCCTCCACCGTGCTGGCGGCGCTTTCGATGGTCATTTTGATGAGAATGCCCGAAACCTTGCCCGAAAAACAGCCCTTCTCGATGGGTTTGTTGCGCATCGGCCGCAACGACGTGTTCGATCCTCTGGCCATTCCGGCTGGCATTGCCATGTTGTGCTGCTACTTCGGCTACGGCGTCATTCTGACCTTGGTGCCCGACCTCTGCGATGCCGTGGGCGTGGCCAACCGGGGCACTTTTTTTAGCATCGCCACTTTATCGAGCGTTGCGACGCGTTTTTTTGCAGGGCGGGTTTCGGATCGCCTGGGCCGGGTGCCGGTTTTGAAAGCATCGGCCGTTCTGATTGCCCTTGCATTGACCGCTTTTGCACTGACGACCACGCCGGCCATGCTGTACCTCGCTTCGGCGCTGTTCGGACTGGGTATCGGTATCTTTTCGCCGGCTATCACGGCCTGGACGGTCGATCTGGGCGATCCCGAGCGCCGCGGTCGTGCCCTGGCTACCATGTACATCGCCCTCGAAATTGCGATCGGCGGCGGCGCGGCTATCGCCGGCTGGTATTATGGCAACCGGACCGACCACATGCCTGCCGTCTTTTGGCTGGCAGCGGGCATGAGCCTGACAGGTCTTGTATATTTGTTGTTTTGGGAACGCCGGCAACGGGCGGTTTAACGAGAAAGTCAATTTGTCGGAAATGTTGCGACTTATGGGCAGGTGCTATTTAAGCCGAAGGGGTTTTTATTGGACAGGATCAACAGGATTTACAGGATCAAATTAGTCCGACTGGTTTTTAAATTAGACAGGATTAACAAGATTCACAGGATCAAAACCATGCGGCGAAGCCGCATAATCAAAACAATCCTGTAAATCTTGTTAATCCTGTCTAATATAAACCTGTCTAATAAAACCCCGGTCCGCGTATCACACGAAACTTGTCGGCCGGCACGCACAGTTCAGGCGGCCGGTTTGCGGCGGAAAAAGAAGTGATACACCACCCAGCCGACCAGTACGACGGCGATGCCGGCGCCGGAGTTTTTGGGGTTGTCGGCCAGTTGCAATACGATGAACAGGCCCGCCAACACGATAAAAAGCAGCGGGGTAAACGGATACAAAATCGTCCGGTAGCCGCGTTCGGCATGGGGGCGGCGTTTGCGGAACACGAAAATGGAAGCCCCGACCAACGCCATACCGATCCAGTCCATAAACGTCACGTAATCGATCAGATCGCCGAAGGTGCCCCAAACCAGCAGCAGCACAATCGACCAGCCGGCCTGGATGAGGATGGCCAGGACGGGGGTGTGCCAGCGCGGGTTCAATTCGGCCAGCTGGCGGAAAAAAATGCCGTCTTTGGCCATGGCATAATAGATCCTGGGCGCCGACATGCAGTAGATCGCCGTGGTTCCGAAGGTCGACAACATAATCAGAAAGGCCATCAGCCAGCCTCCCCAGGAGAAAACCGTTTTCATGGCGTCGGCGGCCACTGTTTTGGAATTGGCAATGGTTTCGATGGGCAGCAGTCGCATATAGGCGATATTGGCCAGTACGTACACCAGTGTAACGATCAGGGCGCCCAGCACCATGGCGCGGGGTACGTTGCGTTGCGGATTTTGTGTTTCGCCCGCCAGATAGGAAGCATGCTGAAAGCCGCCGTACGACCACAATACACCCACAAAGGCGGCGGCAAATGCGCTCATCCAGTTGGTCGGAGAGTCATTGGCGAAAGTGCTGGCAGCATTGGCGGCAGAAATTTCCGGGCGGAAATAAAAGATGCCCACCAGAATAATCAGGAGCAAGCCGGCGAGTTTGGCGCCCGTAAAAAGATTGGCCATCAGCCCGCCGACTTTTACCCCGAAAAGATTCACTACGGTCAAAAAAACGGTGATTCCGATGGCAATGGGTATGACCAGGCCACTGTCCTGGTCGCCTGTTAAATACAACAAGTGTTCGGCACACACCACCGACAGCGCCGCGATACTCCCCGAAGTACTCACAAACAGGATAAACCAGCCATACAAAAAACCGGCTGTGTCGCCGAAGGCTTCCCGCAGATACACGTACAGCCCGCCGGCGCCCGGGAACATGCTGCCCATTTCGGCAAAAGTGAGCGCGCCGGTGAGCGCGACCAACCCGCCCAGCACCCACAGCGCAATGACGAATTCCGGTTGGTGCATTTGAAGGGCGATCTTGCCCGGCGTGCGGAAAATACCGCTGCCAATCGTGCTGCCGATGGCGATCATCGTGAGCCCGTACAGGGTCAGTGAGCGTTTTAGTTCAGTGGACATGTGAAGATGAGAACTGGTGAATTGGTGAAGCGTTTACTTGGTGAGGTGGGGGGTT
>JADZFP010000133.1 GCA_020849825.1 Saprospiraceae bacterium | reverse complement strand
TCGTCGATGAAGAGCACGTCGCCGGGTTCGAGATTGGTCAGGATGCCGGCCAGGTCGCCGGGTTTTTCGAGTACGGGGCCGGAGCTCATTTTGAGCGCGGCGCCGAGTTCGTTGGCGATGATGTTCGACAGGGTGGTTTTGCCCAGGCCGGGCGGACCGTGGAGCAACACGTGGTCGAGCGCTTCTCCGCGCTGGAGGGCCGCCTGGATAAAAATCTGGAGGTTGTCGACGATTTTGCGCTGACCGCTGAATTCGTCGAGCAACTTTGGCCGAAGTGCCTTTTCGATGAGCTTATCTTCGCCGCCCTGCTCGTTGTTGAGTTGTTTTGACATCCAGGGCAAAATTCAAATTTTTTGTTTTGAAAGCCAAATTCTTTTTCCGCCATGCATGAGATTGTTCCGCCGCCGACCATCCAGCCCGACATATTCTGGTACGGACTCCGGATCGCCGAGCCGGTGATTGCGCTCACGGCCCTGATGATTACCGCCGTGTGCTGGTATGCCTGGCGGCGCCTGGCGCGCACGGCGCAGTCCAATGCGGTGGTCTGGTACATCCGGGCCTTTTTCCTGCTCATCGGCGGCGCCACGCTGGTGGGCGGTTTGATCGGCCACGCTTTTTTGTACCATTTCGGTTTTCACTGGAAAATACCGGGCTGGGTGCTGAGCATGTTGGGTGTGGCGGCCCTTGAACGCGCGGCGATCCTGCATGCCAAACCCTTGATCGCGCCGTTTTGGGGCAGGTTTTTCAGCGTGATGAACGTCGTCGAACTGGTGGCGATCATGTATCTGGCCCTGGCGACCCTCAATTTTCACTACGTGGAAGTGCATACGGGCTACGGCCTGATGATCGTCGTGGGGCTGTTCGAGGGTTTTGTGTACTGGAAAACGCGCGACGCCGGTAGCCGGCTCATCCTGCTGGCGATACCGATCATGATCGTCGCGGTGATCGTCCACCTGGCTTATTTTTCTTTCAGCGTGTGGTTTACCTATTTCGACATCGGGCACGTGCTCATGTGTATGGCTTGCTGGTCGATGATGCTGGGGGCGGAGCGGATGCAGTTTTATGATAAAATCAGGGCGTACAGGATTCAGTTTAAGAACTAGACCAATAATTTTTTCAAAAGAACAATGCCGGAAAGGCTACGGACAGACAATCTGAGAAATGTCGGGGCACAACTTTTCACTCCGCCGCCCTCACCACCTTCCCCGCCTGCACCCTGCGCCCCTGTTGCGACAGGACGTAATAATACATGCCCGGCGGCAGGCCGTCGAGGGGGACGCTGGCCGCGGGAGCCAGCCGCAGATCGTCGCGGTCGAGGGCGGGGCGGCCCAGGGCGTCGAACAATTGCAGGCGGAACGCGCCGGGCCACTCACCCGAGGCGGAGAAATGCAACACCTCGGCGGCGGGCACGGGCCATACCCTGATCTGCCGGGCCAGGGCAGGCGGCTCGGGTGGGTTGGATACCACGATGGAGTCGCAAATGCTGCCGGCCTCGGCATAGAGGCGGAAGTTGGGGAAATTAGGGAAGGAATAGAGGTTGTACGTGGGTAAAAAGATGGCGTGCTGGATCACGTTGCAGGAGTCGCCTTTGGCGTTGGGCTGGTCGATGACGTGCAGGTAGCGGGAGTTCCAGTTGGGGATGTTGATGTAGATGCGGTTGTCGGGGGCGAGTTGGGCCATGAAGAAGCGGGTGGCCAGGCCGCGCTCGTCGAGAAAGCCGTCGTATTCGGCCACGAGGGTTTCGGAGGCGAGCAGGTCGGGGGCGGCGAGGTCGTATTGCAGGATGCGATTCCAATTGACGATATACAAGAAGCGGGAGTCGGGTGAGAACACGGCGCTGCCGGGCCAGGGTAGGTTATCGTACAGGCGAAAAAACGGCTGACTGAACTCGCCGGTACAGCGGTCGAACCGGAAAAGATGAAAACCGCTATCCCCGGTAACAACATTGCCGAAAGCGGCATAAACAGCATGCCACTGACCATCGGGAGAGAACACGGCGTTGGCAATTCCGTTGTGCATGGGTTCTCCGGATACCGTTTGCTCGCCGGCAGGGGCGATACCATCGGGGCCGAGGAGGTATTTGAGGAAGGTGTTGGCATTCATTTTAGATACGATTACCCACCAGTCTCTTCCGTTGGCATGGCGGACGGCGGAAATACGCCCCCAGTTTAAGGTGTCCGTGTCGTTGATTACCGCCTTTTTTACCACGACTTTGCCCAGACCGTTGTTGAAGCTCAAATCAATTAATGAATAATGAAGAGGTCTTACTCCAACATCATCTATGGTATAATTTCTATCCCCGCTTATCATATAATAAATTCCTGAGGTGTCAGGCAGATTTAATATGATGGTCCCCTGTACTGCTCTGTACCCCGCTGGGAAAAACACGGGATCCTGCAAGGCATTCCCGTTTTGCATAATATTGTGGTTACGGTTGTAGATGTGTACGCCGTTGGTATAGGCGACCAGATCCCCGTTGGGGTCGCAGATGCTGGCGTTGGTAAAGG
>JADZFP010000132.1 GCA_020849825.1 Saprospiraceae bacterium | reverse complement strand
TGCCTACGTTTCTTCCGGGCTTCGCCCGGTTTTGGGCCGGGCGAAGCCCGGCGAATAGTCGACACGAGGCAAAGCCTCGCGCCAGCGAAAAGCCTCGCGCCAGCATTTTTACTGCTTTTCCTGCCGCTTTCCTTTCACCAGGCGCCGACAACCAGCATCGGCGCCGACTATTTCGAGCTGACGCCCGCCACCCGCGACGCATACACCAAGGTGATCAACCTGCGTTTTTCAGAGGCGCGCAGCGCACTCGATCAACTTCGCCGCAATGAGCCCGACAATCTGCTGCCCCTGTTGGTAGAGAACTATCTGGATTTTCTCACCGTATTTGTCGACAACGACGAGGCAACCTACAAGCGCCTGTCGAAAAACATGGCGCCCCGCCTCGAACGTATCGGCCAGGGCGAACCCCGCTCACCCTGGCGCCTGTATTGCCAGGGCGAAATCCGGCTCCAGTGGGCCATTCTGCGCGGACAGTACAACGATATGTTGTCCAGCCTCAACGACATCAACCTGGCTTACGGCCTGTTGCAGGAAAACCAGCGGCTTTTCCCCGATTTTATGCCCAACAAAAAAAGCCTGGCGATCCTGCATACCGCCCTGAGCAATACGCCGGAGGAATACAAATGGGCACTGAAGGCATTTACCGGCATGAGCGGCAGCGCGCAACAGGGCTTGCAGGAAATAGAAGCCGTACTGGCATACGCGAAAAGCATCGACTTTGTATTCCTCGAAGAAACCCTCATCGCATACGCGTTTATGCAGTTGTACCTCAACGACAACGAGACGGCCGCATGGGCTACGCTCAACAACCAACCACGCCTCGACACCCGTCAGAATCCGTTGGCCGCATTTGTGGTAGCCAGCGTAGGGCGCAGAACCGGACACAACGACGATGCCATCCGTATTCTGCAAACCGCTCCCAGAGGCGGCGCCTACCACCCGTTTCACTATCTCGATTATCAGTTGGGTATTTCCAAACTGAGCCGGCTGGACAAGGATGCCGATCAGCCTCTTCAACAATTCCTTCGCCATTTTAAAGGTCAGAACGGCATCAAGGAAACTTATCAGAAACTCGCCTGGCACCAATTGGTGCAGGGCAATCCGGCCGGCTATTCGTCGTACATGGCCCAGCTCAAAAACAGGGGCGCCACCCGAATCGAGCCCGACAAGGCTGCACAACGCGAAGCGGAAGAAAATCAGTTGCCCGATGTCCGGCTGCTGCAGGCGCGTTTACTTTTCGACGGCTGTTACTACGCCCGGGCCTATGATCTGCTAAAAAATGCAGGACCCGAGTATGCCGGCGACAAAAAGCGGCATCTGGAATATACCTACCGCCAGGGACGCATTGCCCACAAAATGGGCAAAACGAACGAGGCAATCATCCTGTACAATCAAACCATCGCCAACGGCGCTACCGAAACCTCGCACTACGCCTGCAGCGCAGCCCTGCAACTCGGCGACCTGCAAGCCTCGCGCGGCGATTACCGGGCAGCAAGGGTCGCTTACCAGCAATGCCTGAGCCTCAATCCGCCCGATTATGCCGACAGTTTGCATGCCCGGGCCAAAGCCGGACTGAACCGGATCAAAGGGAAATGATCTGCACTGCCCCCTGTTTGCGCCAAAAACCCTTTCTTTGCAACACTTTTTTGAATATTTACCCGTTTTGCCGCTGTTTATGACAAAAGCTATTCTGCCCATTTTCGCAGCCGTCCTCGTGCTGACTTCCTGCGCCGTCAAACCGGTCGCCAGTTTTACCGTTCCGACCGGCAAATTTGTCGCGCCGGCCGCCGTAACTTTTACCAACACCACCCCTGCCGCCGAAAGCTACCTGTGGGATTTCGGCGATGGCGGCACTTCCACCGAGGCCAGCCCTACCCACAAATATTACCATTCCGGCAATTACGCCGTCACGCTTAAAGCCGTCAAAGGCGGCAAAACCGTTACACACAAACAAATGATCCAGGTTACTGCTCCGGAGCGTTGCCTCGTCGAAATTCAGACCGAATTTGGCAACATGCTCGTCGAATTGTACAATTCCACCCCCAAACACCGCGACAACTTCCTGAAACTGGCCGAAGAAGGTTACTATAACGACCTGCTTTTCCACCGCGTCATCAACGGCTTTATGATCCAGGGCGGCGACCCGCAGTCGCGCAATGCACCCGCCGGACAGGCGCTGGGAATGGGCGGCCCCAACTACCAGATTCCCGCCGAATTTGTCGATTCGCTGGTACACACCAAAGGCGCCCTCGCGGCTGCCCGCACCAATAACCCGGAGAAAAAATCCAGCGGTTCGCAGTTCTACATCGTGCAGGGCAGCCCGGTCACCGAGGCCACCCTCACCCAGATAGAATCGATGAAACGCTTCCACTACACCCCCGAACAACGCCAGGCCTACCTGTCGATGGGCGGCACACCACACCTCGACCGCGACTACACCGTGTTCGGGCATGTCGTGGAAGGTTTTGACGTGATCGACAAAATCGCTGCCACGGCCACCGGTCCGCAAGACCGCCCGAAACAGGACGTGAAAATGAAAGTGGTGGTTATTAAGTGAGGGGTTTATAAGGTTGATGAGGTTGATAAGGTTGATAAAAGGAGGGTGGATGCACTCGAATAAACCCTACCAACCTTATCAACCCTATCAACCCTGTAAACCTTCATCAACCCTTCCTTCCAATGTCCAACCGCGGGCTCCTCATTTTGCTGGTATCTGCCATTGTGGTGCTGGGCGCCCTCTTTTGGTATTTCCGGAATCCGGATCGCGCGCGCTACGACTGGTCGGACTCCTGGGGGAAAAAAACCTATGCCTACGACAGCGACCAGCCTTATGGCACCGAAGTGTTGCACCGGTTGCTGGATCGTTATTTTCCCGGTAAAAAGATGAGGGTACTGAACAAGGACGTAGCCAGTGAATTACCTGTCGATTCTCTCGGTAGTGCACCGGCATCGTATGTGTTCGTGGGGGAAGGGATGTACATGGACTCGGCCGGCACGGCACAGTTGCTCAATTTCGTAGCAGCCGGCAATACCGCGCTGATCTCAAGTAAAACCATTCCTTTCGACCTGATGACCTACGTTTATCCGGAAGAATGCGACTACGACCTGGGCTGGTCGGATTATGAAAATGAAAGCGACACCATGGTCGCCATGACGCTTGCAGCACCTCCGGTACCGCCCACGACGTTTTATTACGTCAACCGGAACATAATCAAGCGGTATAACTGGAACTACATCCCCGATTATATCTTTTGCGATTCCATACCGGCATACCCGCTGGGCCGGCTGGATAGCCTGGTCAATTTTGCCGAATTTCCGGTAGGCAAAGGCCGCTTCCTCCTGCACACTTCCCCGATCGCTTTTTCCAATTTTCACCTGCTCCGGCCCGAAGCGCGTCGGTATGCCGAGGCAATATTGTCGTATTTGCCCGAAGGCGATATTTACTGGGACGATGTGAGCCGTGTACCCGAACAGGTAGCCCGGCGGCAGAACAACTCCGGCCGCGATCTCCCCGAGGAGCATCTGCTCACCTGGCTGTTGCAACAACCTGCCCTGGCCTGGGCCTGGTACCTGCTGCTCGGCATGGCGGGGATATACCTGGTTTTCAGGGCGCGCCGCCGGCAACGCATTATTCCGATTTTGCCCAAAAACGAAAACTCCTCCTACGAATTTATTTCAACCATCGCCAACCTGCATTTCCGCGACCGCAACTACCGGGGCCTGTGCCTGCAAAGCATGAAGCTGTTCCTGGCCCAGGTTCGCGAACGATACGGCATAGTGGCGCCGCTGGATACCCACACAGGCATACCGAAGGTCGATGGCGAGTTTTTCCGCCGTCTGTCTGAAAATTCAGAAATACCCGAATCGCAAATCCGCGATATTTTTACCCAATACAACAACACCATTCAGTACGAACCCACCGAAGCCATGATGGTGGATTTGTACCTGGCCATGGAAGCCTTTTTTAAAAAAGCAAAATAAACAGAGCCAATGTCCTCTATTGAAAACGACCCGCTCGAACCGCAGGAAGAACAACAACCTGAGCCCCAACCCCTCGAAACCGAACCGGTAAAGCCGCAGGGTATCGATGTCGGTCCGGTGCAGGAACATGCCGAAAAAGTCCGGAGCCAGATCGCCAAGGTGATCGTAGGGCAGGGAGAAATGCTGGAACAATTGCTGGTCGCGTTGTTTACGGGCGGACACGTATTGCTCGAAGGGGTGCCGGGTATAGCCAAAACCCTGACCGCCAAGTTGCTCGCCCAGACGATTAACTCGGGTTTCGGCCGTATCCAGTTTACCCCCGACCTGATGCCCGCTGATGTGGTCGGCACCCCGGTGTTTAATATGAAATCGTCCGATTTTATGTTCAAACCCGGTCCCATTTTCTCCAATATCATCCTGATCGACGAGATCAACCGCGCACCGGCGAAAACCCAGGCGGCCTTGTTCGAAGTCATGGAGGAGCGCCAGGTCACCGTCGATGGAACGACCTACCCGATGGAGGCGCCCTTCTTTGTGATCGCTACACAAAACCCCATCGAACAGGAGGGCACCTACAAACTCCCCGAGGCGCAACTCGACCGTTTTATTTTCAAAATTATCATCGACTACCCCACACTCGACGACGAGCGCGAGATCCTGCGTCGCTTCCGGAGCGATTTTTCCGGCGCCCTCCGCCAGAACGTGGAAGCCGTGCTGTCACCAGCCGATATAGCCGACGTGCAAAGCCGGATCGAACAGGTGTATATCCGCGAGGAATTGCTCGACTACATCGCAGCAATCGTGCACAACACCCGCAACAACGGCGATATTTTCCTGGGCGCCAGTCCGCGCGCCTCGCTCACATTGATGAAAACAGCCAAAGCCGTGGCCGCTATCAACGGGCGCAACTTCGTCACACCCGACGATATTCGCTACGTTGTTTTCCCGGCGCTCAACCACCGCATCATCCTGACGCCCGAACGGGAAATGGAAGGCTACACGACACGGGAAATGCTGGATGAAATTCTGAAAAAGATCGACGTGCCGCGTTGAAGCGCCCTAGTGTCGCAGTCCGATTTCCGCAAAAACGGGGTAATGGTCGGAGTACGGTCCGCGTACTTTCCGGCAGTCGTAGGTAAGAAAAGCCGGATCGGTCAGAATGTAGTCGATGCGCAGCAAGGGCAGCACACCCGCATAGGTGGTGCCGAAACCGGCGCCTTTTTCGCGGAAAGTATCGGCCAGGCCAGCCGATAACAATTCATATACATAGGAGTTGGGCGTATCGTTGAAATCGCCGCAAACGATCACCGGATGGGGGCAGTCTTCGATATGTTCCCGAAGGCTGCGGGCTTGCTGGGCGCGCTGGCTGGTCGCACTGCCGACTTTATCGAGCAAAATTCCGATGTCCTGCCAGGTTTCTTCTTCGTCGAGGCCGGGCCCTTCGATGACTTTTTCGGCGTCAGTGGCGACTTTATTGGATTGCAGGTGAACGTTGTAAACCCGCACCGTTTGTTTCCCGATTTGAATATCCACCCAAAGCGTCGAGTTGGCCGTGCCGTTGCCGAAAGGAATATCCCCCCCGGCCAGCATGGGAAAGCGGCTGAAAATCACCGTGCCTTTTTTGAGGTTGAAGGTGTGTTCGTAGCCCATTTTGGCGGCCAGCAGCGGGAAAAATTTGCGCGTGGTTTCCTGGGTGCAAAGAATATCGGGCAGGCCGTTTTCTTTCAAAAACTGGGCATAGGCCGTCGCTTTTTTGTCGCGCGCGGCATCGTTCATTTTTTGTCCCTGAAACAGTGCTCCCAAATTGTGCGTAGCAATGGTAACGGCTTCTTCGGGCACCTTTTTTTTGCCAAAATCGAGTCCGACAAAACCGGTGATATAACTCCAGCCGAAGGCCATAATCACAAAATGGTAAATGGAATACCGGCTGCGGGCCCAAAGCCAGAAAAACATCAGCAATACATTGCTCAACAACAGCCACGGAAAAGCCGTGCCGAAAAAAGCCAGCCAGCGAAATGCTGCCGGGTTGACATGCGGGCAGAGGTAGGACAGAAAGGTCAGGAAAATGACCGCTGTACTAACGACCCGAACGGCTTTTGTAAGCAATAAAAACATAGGGCGGTGGGTTTCTGGCAGGGCAAGGGGTAAGCCGGGGCTATTTTTTGCTGGCCTGGTAAAGGAACTCTTTTTCTTCCGGTGTCAGGTTTTCATAACCCTTCTGCTTGATTTTGTCGAGGATAGCGTCCAGTTTTTCCTGAAAGGACAGCTCGTGGTTGTCGGTAATATTACCGGTTCGCCCCCCGCTTTGGCCTTTGTAAGCCATTTGCGGCTTGCGTTTGGGTACTGCAGTTTTTTTGCGCGGCGCTCCCGGACGAAACCATCCGCTAATGCGATCGAGCAGGTTGTTGATCGGCGCGGCCAGGTCTTGCCCGTCGCGCAAGCGGTATACAAACAGACAGCCCATGGCAAAGCCGCCGATGTGCGCGACGTGCCCGCCGGAATTTACGGCGTTGGCAATACCGACCAGATCGAGCAGAACGATCACCAGCACGATGTATTTGACTTTTACCTCACCCAGCAAAATAAGCATAACCCGGTAGTCGGGCGCCAGAATCAGGGCCGCGCCGGCCAGCGCCATTACTGCGCCGGATGCGCCCAGAGCATACGCCCCGACGTAAGGGAGAAACTGCGCGGAAATAAAAAACAAAACGCCGCCGACCAGTCCACCCAGCAAATAAATCGGCAATACCCGGCGGTCGCCGATCAGGTCGCCCACGATCGTGCCGAACAGGTACAGCCCAATGATATTGTTCAACACGTGCCAGAAACCCTGGTGCAAAAACATGTGCGTCACCAGCGTCCAGGGTTGCCAAATGAGCGTACTCCAGTCGGACGACACGCAAAACCACTGTAAAAAACGCCAAAACGGCTCGCTAACGTCGTGCCCCTGATTGGCAAGCCAAAGGATGAAATAGAAGATATTGACCAGGGCAAAAATGCCAAAATTGACAATGACCAGTTTGGTCACCATGTTGCCGGCGCGAAATGCGTGGCGAATATCATCCCATATTGAACCGAATACTGCCATGAATCAAGGTTTACCTGAAACGAAAACGATACCAATACATAATCAGTATGAATCCGACCAACGCGCCGCCCAGGTGGGCAAAATGCGCAATGCCCGTAGAATAGCCCCTGACGCCGTAAAACAATTCAAGACCGGCCATGATGATTACTAAATATTTGGCTTTCAGGGAGACTGGGGGAAACAACAGGCTGATGATCTGGTTGGGAAACAAATAGCCAAATGCCACGTAAATGCCAAAAATCGCCCCGGAAGCGCCCAACATGGGTACCGTCCAAAGATGCGGATCAATGCCCTGTTGCTGCAATTCCCACCAGGTAACGCTCGAATACAGCGCGAAAGAACCCACGCCGCAAACCAGATAATACAACAAAAACCGCCGCGGCCCCCAGACCATTTCTACCATGGG
>JADZFP010000131.1 GCA_020849825.1 Saprospiraceae bacterium | reverse complement strand
GTTCGCCCCGCAGCACCGTATGGATGGCCTCCACCAGTTCTTGTTTGGATGTGTTTTTGGGAATAAAGCCGCTCGCGCCATTTTTCATCATTTGACGGATAAAACTCGGCTGGTTGTACATCGTGAGCGCGATAACTTTTACTGCGGGAAAGCGGCGCTTCATTTCCAAACAGGCATCCAAACCGTTCAGCACCGGCATTTCAATGTCGAGCAGCACAACATCGCAGGTTTTTTTTTCCAAACATTCCAATGCCTCCAACCCGTTGCAGGCGTGGGCGACGCATTGCAAATCCGGTTCGTTGCCCAGCAGCAGTTTCAGCCCTTCGGCTACCAATTCGTGGTCGTCGGTGATGAGAATTCGTACCAAATGTCGGCAGTTGGAATGGGCGAATGTAAGAAAAAAAGAGCTACGCGGTAGTGGTCTTTCCTATGGTGCGTTTTGATTTTACTGCTAACGATTCACCGTCTGGGTTATCGCCCCTCATCTCATTACCCCCAATTGACGGGAATCCTTCCCTTGTCGTCGTACTTCCGCATCGCGCCTTAATGCTATCCCGTATTATTTATAATGACTATTTGCGCATTACGACCCTTCCCGTACCGCGGTCGGCGGCCTCCCAAACTCCTCCGTGAACACCCGGCTGAAATATTTGGGGTCGCTGAAGCCCACCTCGAAAGCGACATCGGCGATGGAAAGCCGCGTGCCTTGCAGCAACAACATGGCTTTTTGCAGCCGGATGTGGCGGATGAACTGTACCGGCGAAAGGCCGCTGACCGCTGTCAGTTTGCGGTGCAGGTTCTGGTAGCTCATCGTCATGGCGCGGCTCAGTTCGTCCATCGAAAGGTCGGGCTTGCCGATGTTTTCTTCCACGTAGCGGCGCATTTTCTGCACGAAAGCGTCCTCCATTTCAAGCACGGCGCGTTCCTCCGGCGCGATGGCCGGGCTTTCATGCTGAATGCCTGATGCTGCCTGATCTGCCAGCAGCGTGGTGCGCAGCCGCTCCTGCAACACCCGCTGCGCTTGCAGCAGATTGGCCATGGTCAGCAACAGCTCTTCGCGGTGGAAGGGCTTCGACAGATAAGCGTCGGCCCCCCGGCTCAGCCCGGCGATACGGCTTTCCACAGAGGCTTTTGCCGTGAGCAACACAATGGGGATATGGCTTGAACGCGGATCGCTTTTTAAGGTTTGACAGAGTTCAAGTCCGTTTTTTTCAGGCATCATCACGTCGCTCACGATCAGGTCGGGCGTGTGCTCCAGGGCCATATCGATGCCTTCCTGTCCGTCCCTGGCCTCCAGAACGCGGTATTGCTCCGACACACAGGCAAAGATGTACTGGCGCACGTCTTCGTTGTCTTCCACGATGAGCAGGGTGAGGGCGCCTGCCCCGGCTTTGCCTGTTTTTTCTCCCAACGGCGCGGTAGCGGCAGTGGTCTGCAACAGGCCCCGTTGCCATTCGTTGCGCCGTTCCCATTCGGATGCAGGGTTTACCCTCGCCGCTTCGGTACGGATGGGCAGCTCCGCGGTAAAACTCGTCCCAACGCCGGGGCGACTTTCCACCCGGATTTCCCCGCCCATGAGGCGCACCAGTTCGCGGGTGAATGCCAGGCCGATGCCTGTGCCGTCGGCCTGGCGGGTGGAGGACTCCTCGACGCGGTAAAAGCGGTCGAAAATACGTTCCAGTTTTTCAGGCGGGATGCCGACGCCCGTGTCGCGCACGGTGATGCGGCAATGCTGTTGGCTCTTAGTTTCGGCACGTCCAATTTGCAACTGCACCCGACCACCCGACGGCGTGAATTTCAACGCGTTGGAGAGCAGGTTGAACAGGATAGACTGCATTTTTTCCAGGTCGAAATCCATCCAGATTTCCGCTGTTTCCGCTTCAAATTGCAGGGAAACGCCCCTGGTTTCCGACAGCGAGTGCAGCGACTCCACGATATACCGGCTGAATGCGACGATGTCGGCCTGGTCAGGTTGCAGGGTCAGTTTGCCCGACTCCAGTTTGGCCAGGTCCAGGATCTGGCTGATGAGGCGCAGTAAATTCCGGGCGTTCCGACGGATCAGGCCCAGGCTGTGCGCCGTTTCTTTTTCCGGTAATCGCTTGCCCCGCGCCAAGCGCTCCGTCATGCCAAGAATGACGGTCAGCGGGGTTCGGAATTCATGGGAAATATTGGCGAAAAAGCGCGATTTTAATCCGTCTAATTCGCGCAGTTGTTCGGCTTCGCGCAAGGCAAGTTTTTGGCGCAACTGAAAGCGGTACAGCGTGTACACTCCGCCCGCCAGCAGTAGGGCGTACAGGATCAGCATGGGCGCGGAGCGCCACCACGGGGGCCGGATAACGATGTGCAGGACCGCGCCCGTTTCGTTCCAGACGCCTTCGCTGTCGGCGGCTTTTACCTGCAGGGTGTAGTTGCCGGGACTAAGATTGCTGAAGTTAAGCGTGTTTTTTGTGCTGAGTTCTATCCAATTGTCGTCGTCCAGGCGATAGGCAAAACGGTTGAGCGCCGGAATGGGCGAGCCGAGCGCGGCGAACTCAAAGGCCAGATTGTTCTGGTAATAAGGCAGTCGGAGCACCGTTTTGCGATGAATGGCGCTGTCAAGTTCCAGAGCCTGGTCGTTGATTTTCAACGCGACGATCCTAACCGGCGGCGGCGCGCCCGGCGTAGCGAGAAAGCGCGCAGGGTCGAGCACGTTCACGCCGCGGGAGCCGCCGAAATACAGGTTGCCGGCGTTATCCATGACCGGCACGACCCAGGGCCTTACGGAGAAGTGATTGTCTTTCAGGTAGTAACGGGAGTCGTAAAAATACGCGGCGCCGGTCGATTCGACGATTTGCCCCAATCCGTTGTCAGAAGTTACCCAAACGGCGCCCGAACGATCTTCGATAATGTGTTGGCAATCGGCCAGGAGCGGAGGAACCGGTAGCGGAACAGCCGCGGTCTCTTTTCCGCTCAGGCTTATGTGAAACGGCTTGCCGTTGGCCACTGCGAGCACATCGCCGTTTTTCGAACGGGCGAGGCTGATCACCCTGACAGGGCCGGCAATACCCGGAAAAACGACGGGCAAAGCCGCAAATTTGTCCGACCGGCGATCGTAACGTACCAAGCCGTTAAAGGTGCCGAACAGGAAGTATCGGTCGTCGAGATCGAGAAAACACTCCGCGCGGTCATTCGGGGCGGTACCATCACCTCCAAGTTTGTGGCAAGGCTCGAACCGGCGTGGGCCGGCGTTGTCGGAAAACCGCCAAACCTGGTTGCCGAAATTAGCCAGCCATATCATACCTGTACGGTCCCGGTACAAGCGGCGTATGGCTCTTAATTCCAGCCGTTTGACCGCTTCCGGGTGGTTGGGCCCGGCATTGTCGTGCGTGATAAAGTATTCGAGGATGGCGCCTGTTCGGGCATCCAGCCGGAATAGTCCCGACCAGGTGGAAATCCATAAGGAGCCGCCGGCGCCGGGAGCAAAAGCGGTGATCTGATCGTTGTAGTTATTGTCGTTATAGGCGGGAAGGTGTATATTTAAAAAGGATTTGGCGTATCGGTTATACAGGCTCAACCCGCCCATTGTTCCGAACGCCATAAGGGCATCTGAAACCGGGAACGCCGCTGTTGCCGGCCGCGCAATCAAACTGTTAGTGCTGTACGGATTGCTTTCAATCAATTCGGTCGTTTTGCGTCTGGCCGACATCCGGTACAGCGCATGAGTGGTGCCTGCCCAGAGATTGCCGAAACGGTCGGTCATGACGCTGCTCAACTGTTTGTACCAGATACTTTCCGGGTCGGCTGCATTCACGGAAAAACACTCGAAACGGTCTTGCCGGGGTTCGTAGCAGCAAAGACCTCCCGAGTTGGTGGCCATCCACACATAATCTTTATCGGGCCATATTCCATTGAGATCGGTGTTGCTGACGCTATGCCGGTCGCCGCCGAATGCGCGCAGGATTTTGTCCTGATAAGGGTCGTAATGCACCAGTCCGCGCTGTTTGTTGTACCAACTGGACATCCAAAGCATG
>JADZFP010000130.1 GCA_020849825.1 Saprospiraceae bacterium | reverse complement strand
TTTTGCATTTTCATTTTCCAATCTGCCAGGCCCAGTAAATTATAACAGTCCAGAATTCTATCCGAGAGAAGTAACAACCCATATATCAAATCCTCGCATCCTCGCATCCTCAAATCCTCACTCAAGATGAAATGCCGCGGTTCTGACGCGTTGTCCCGTTCTGCCGTCGGGCAAGGTATCGCGTAGCACCATGGCTTGGGCTTCCGGCAGATCGAAAACCGCTTTCATATCGCGGATACAGGCAGCCGGTACGCCCGAGGTTTTCAGTCGGTGCAGCAACTCGCCGGCGGGGTAGCGGGCAATTTTCATCGTTAAAAGGGCATTCAGGGCTTCCCGGTGGCGGACACGCGCGGTATTGGTTTGGAAATCGGGGTTTTCAAGCAGATCGTCCAGTTCCAATACAGCGCAAAGTTGCCGGAATTGCCGTTCGGTTCCTACTGCCAGCAGTACCGGCAGGCCATCGGCAGCGGTAAAAACATCGCCATAGGGCGCAATGTTCGGGTGCCGGGTGCCGAGTCGTTGCGGAATATGGCCGGCCATGAGGTAATTGGCCGCCTGATTGGCCAGCGAGGCCACAGCGCTCTCAAACAACGAAGTGCTGACGATGGCGCCCTCGCCGCTGCGCTCCCGCCGGAACAAAGCGAGCAAAATAGCCTCTTTCAACTGATGGGCAGCCAGCAGGTCGATGAGCGCCACGGGCATCTTGACGGGCGCGCCGCCGGCTTCGCCGGTCATGTATAAAAAACCGGCTTCTGCCTGCAACACGACATCGAATGCCGGGCTTTCATCTTCCGGATCGGCAAAAGCATTGAGCTGTGCCACGATCAGGCGGGTGTTTCGGGCGCGCAGACTGGCGGGATCGAGCCCCCAGCGGCGGGCGGAGGAGGGTTTGAAATTGGTGATTACCACATCGGCTTCCAGGGCCAGTTGCAATGCTTTTTGTCGCTCTACCGGATCGCCGAGATCGAGGAAAAGGTGTTTTTTACCCCAATTTACACTGCAAAAATAGGCCGACTCCTGCGTTTGAGGGTCTTCTCCCGGCAGTTTCCAGCCCCGCGTCATGTCGCCGCCCGTAGTTTTGTTTTCAATTTTAATCACTTCCGCGCCCAGCTCGGCAAAAAACATCCCGACGGCGGGCCCAGCCAGTACGCTGGCAAATTCGACTACTTTTAGGCCTTCAAAAAACTGCTCTTGTGGTGTCATATTGTTAAAAAACAAAACGGGGCATCGTTACCATGAAAATATTCAACGCCGATCAAATACGGGCCTGGGATGCCTTTACCATCGAACACGAACCCATCTCTTCCGTGGAACTGATGAACCGCGCGGCTCAGGCATTTACCAGTTGGCTGACGGAACGGTATCCCGACGAGACCCGCCCGATCATCATATTGGCCGGTACGGGCAACAACGGCGGCGACGGCATAGCGGTCGCGCGGCTGCTGTACCGGCGGTTTTACGCGCCAAAGGTATGGGTTTGTGATTTCTCGGGCCGGCATTCCGCCGATTTCGATGCACAAATCGAAGCGCTGCCGGCCGACCAGGCGGTACCCCTGAGCTGGCTCAAAACGGCGGCTGAATTGCCCGAATTTCCACCCAATGCGCTGGTTGTCGACGCCCTGTTCGGCACCGGCCTCAACCGCCCGCTCGAAGGCGAATGGGCAGTTTTGATCCAACGGCTCAACGCGTTGCCCCTCGAAGTGGTGTCGATCGATCTGCCCAGCGGACTTTTATGCGACGAAACCACGACCGGCGCCTGCGTCGAGGCCGACCGGACTTTTACCTTTCAACAACCCAAACGGGCTTTCTTTTTCCCCGAAAATGCCCAAAGGGTAGGGGACTGGACCATCGGCGAGATCGGCCTGCACTCCGATTTTGCGGGACAGACGCCCACTGATTTTTACTACCTCGACGCCACGGAAGCCCGGCAACTGGCGCTCCCGAGGGCCAAATTTTCACACAAAGGCAGTTTTGGTCATGCCTTGCTGGTAGCCGGAAGCCTGGGCAAAATGGGCGCCGCTGTCCTTGCCGCACGCGCTGTGCTGAGGGCGGGCGCGGGATTGCTGACCGTCCACGTGCCCGCTGCCGGTCTCGACGTACTGCAAACGACCGTGCCCGAAGCCATGTGCTCGATCGACACCCACGCGGCGGTCTGGACCGATTTTTTAAAGATCGATGCTTACACCGCGGTGGGCGCGGGACCGGGCATCGGCGCCGACAGCCGAACGGCGGAGGCTTTGGAAAACCTGATCCGGAGCGCCCGCTCACCCATGGTACTCGACGCAGACGCCCTGAATCTGCTGGCGGAACACCCCGAATGGTGGCCGGAAGTGCCTGAAAACAGTATTCTTACGCCACATCCAAAAGAGTTTGCCCGTTTGTTTGGCACGTTCTCGTCCGATTTTGAACGGAATGCGGTCTTGCGGACAAAAGCCATTCAACATCGCGTTGTGATCGTGCTGAAAGGCGCGCACAGCGCCATCGCCTGTCCCGACGGCAGCGTTTGGTTCAATTCGACCGGCAACCCGGGCATGGCCACCGGCGGTTCGGGCGACGTGCTCACCGGCCTGCTCACCGGCCTGCTGGCGTCCGGATATTTGCCGGCGCACGCCGCGCGCCTGGGCGTATTTTTGCACGGCCTGGCCGGCGATTGCGCAGCAGCGCAATTCAGTCAGCAGGGCATGACGGCCGGCGATCTTTGCGAAGCCATTTCCCAGGCCTGGAACACATTGAACGATAAGGCATGAATACGATCCGACCCGGCGTTTATCGCCATTACAAAGGCAAATTTTACCTCGTTCTGGGCGAAGCCCGCCATTCTGAAAACGGGGAGCAAATGGTTGTATATCAGGCGCTTTATGGAGAATATGGCTGGTGGGTGCGCCCTCTGGGCATGTTTCTCGAATGGGTGCAGACGCCCGATGGCGCTGTGCGGCGTTTCGAGTACGTCGGGGAGGCATTGCCCGATGCGCAATAAGCCCGTGTCTATTCACTTTGCAAGCACACTATTATGCCAGACATCGATATCAAAAAAGCCGGCCTCGACGAGATCGGCCAATTGCAGGAAATCGGGAGAAAAACGTTTGAAGAGTCGTTTTCGGCGGGCAATACCGAAGAAAACATGCGCAAATACCTGGACGAAAGTTTTTCACCGGAAAAACTGACCCGCGAATTGACCGACCCCGACTCGGCGTTCTATTTTGCCCGTATCGGCGAGGAAGTCGTCGGTTATTTGAAATTGAATTTCGGGGCATCGCAGACCGAGTTGAAAGACGAAAAAGCGCTCGAAATCGAACGGATTTACGTGGTAAAAGCATTTCACGGGAAAAAAGTCGGGCAGTTACTCTACGAGCAGGCCATGCAGGTGGCGCGGCAGATGAACGTCGCGTACGTGTGGCTGGGGGTATGGGAGGAAAACCCGAGGGCTATTCATTTTTATAAAAAAAACGGGTTTGTGGAGTTCGACAAACACGTCTTCAAACTGGGCGACGACGAACAAACGGACATCATGATGAAATTGCAGTTGCCGTAACCCTGCAGTCTTTTTATAAACCCCTATAAACCCTCAACAACCTTGTCAACCTCATCAAATTTTCCACAACAAGATTAAATCACTCCCTGGATATGTATAAACCGCTTTTCCTGTTTTCTTCTGCCCTTTTCCTGCTGCTGGTTGCTTGTCAGCCTCCCCTCAAAACGGTGCCGCGAAAAGTCAAAACCGGGCTCGACACCCTGTCGTACACCGCCGTACTGGAACAGGAGGATTTTGCCCGACTGCCCGGCAATTTTGCCATGCGTCACCTGGCGGGTATCCGGATCAAAGACCGCGGCTGGTCGCGCGATTGCGAGTACCCGGAAGTGGTGGAGCGCGCCCGGAAAAAAGCGATGAAACTCGGCGGCAATGTCATGGTTATCACCCGGCATGAGTTGCCCGACCAGACCGGTTCCAGTTGCAGCCGTATCAGTGCGGAAGTGTATCTGGCGCCCAGTCTGGAAGGACTGGAACGTTCGATTCGCTGGGACTCCACCCGACCCTTGCTGCCCGGCGACCTGCGGGGGGCGCCGAAAAACGGGGCCGCCGATCTTCCTTCGGTAAAATGCGCCCTCAAATACCGGCTGCTGGGCGATTTTTTTAATGACATCACGTTCAGGACCCAGGCCACGTTCCTGACCGACGAAACCTGGCCGACCGGGGCCAATCTGGACAAAAGCCTGCTTTTGCGCCGCGCGCAGCTGCATTTCAACCTGGCGGAATTGTCGGCCCGCCGTTTTAAACACGAGCTGGCAGCCCTTGCGCCCAACCTTGCGGCCATCACCGGGCGCGCCAAACCCCTGATGACCGAGCAGGAAGCGGCCTGGCAACAACGCGCTGCCGAATTCGACGCAGCCTGGCGCGGCAGCAATTATTCAGAAGCCGTGCTGGCACAATGGGAGGCGAAAATATCCTCCGAGCTGGGCGAACTGGCCGCTCGCTCCGGCGATGTCACGGTGAGTCTGTTAAAGCGCGATTACATCAAAAACGAGTGATTTTCGCGCAAAAACCGGATGGTTTTCTCCATGTCGTCGCTGAGTACCCGATCGGCTTCCAGTTTGGCGACGTGCTCGCGATACGCCTCGTGCGCCGCCTCGATAGGGGTGGATGAACGCAGTGGCCTGCGGAACTCCAGCGCCTGCATACCCACCATAAATTCGATGGCCAGCAGTCTTTCGAGGTTGAGTACCACTCGTCGGGCTTTTGTCGCGGCGTTGGCAGCCATCGACACGTGGTCTTCCTGCCCGTTGCAGCTCACGATGCTGTCGGCCGACGCCGGGGTACAGAAGGTTTTGTTCTGACTGACGATGGCGGCAGCGGTGTACTGGGCGATCATCATGCCCGAATGCAGGCCCGGGTCGGCCGTCAGAAACGCCGGCAGGCCTCGGTGACCGCCGATCAGTTGATAGATGCGCCGTTCGGCGATGCTGCCCAGTTCGGCCAGGGCCAGGGCCAGGTAGTCGAGCGGCAGGGCCAGGGGTTGGGCATGGAAATTTCCGCCCGAAAGGATCAGGTCTTCGTCGGGGAATACATTCGGATTGTCGGTGACGGAATTGATTTCCGTGAGCACGGTTTTTTCGATAAAAGCCAGGGCATCGTGCGAAGCCCCGTGCACCTGCGGGACACAACGGAACGCGTAGGGGTCTTGCACGCTGGTTTTGTCGCTTGTTGCGATTTGGCTGTCTTTCAGCCAGTTGCGCAGTCGTTCGGCCACGGCGATCTGGCCGGCATGCGGCCGGATGCGGTGGATGTTCGGATCAAGGGGCGACAGGCGGCAGTTGAAGGCGTCGAAGCCCAGGGCGGCGTTGAAGTCGGCAATCCGGGCAAGGCGGCGGCTTTGCAACAGGCACCAGACGGCATAGGCAGCGGAAAACTGCGTGCCGTTGAGCAGTGCCAGGGCTTCTTTGGCCTTGAAACTCAAAGGCGCCAGATCGTGTTGCTGCAACACCACATCGGCGCGTTGCCGGCTGCCTTCAAACCACACTTCCCCGAGGCCGACCAGCGGCAGCGACAGATGCGCCAGCGGCGCCAGGTCGCCCGAGGCGCCCAGCGAACCCAGTTCGAAGATTACCGGGGTGATGCCGGCGTTGTAAAATTCGATCAGGCGCTCCACGATTTTCTCTCGCACAGCAGAATAGCCCTGCGAAAGCCCCTGAATTTTGAGCAACAGCATCAGGCGCGCGATCTCTTCGGGCACCACGTCGCCCATGCCTGCCGCGTGCGACATCACGAGGTTGTGCTGCAACTGGCCGATTTCTTCCTCCGGAATACGGACGTCGCACAGCGAGCCGAAGCCTGTATTGATGCCGTAGAACAATTCGTCGTTGGCGGAAATTTTGTGATCGAGGTATTCGCGGCAATGCCGGACGAGGTGGCGGGCGGCATCGGACAATGCCAGCGGCTGGCCTTGTTCGACGATGTTCCGGATCGTTTCGAGGGATAGATGATCGGGTGAAATGTGGTGCACGGGCAAGGGCGTTAGGAGTGAAAACAAGTGTTTTTTTGGGAACGCAAGACCGATCGGGCAGCCTTGGGCAGGGGGCAAAATTACGATTTGCCCGCTGATGTCCGACCGGCGCGTTTTTTCGGGGTTAAAAGCTTTTAAAAGAGGGTTAAACCGGGGTTAAAACTCGACCGCCACCCTGAATAGTTTGTGCCGCAAGGGTTTGCCAGACAATCAGTTAGGTTTTATTTACCAAAAAATGTTAAAATCTGAAGGCAACTCCCGGTTCCGGCTTTTCGTCAGAACGCGGCGAACAGCTCAAAACACCCTACTTTTGGCACAAAAACCGGGCTTCATTTGGGCCCATCCATTTATCAATAACTATTTCAGACCCACCATGATCAAGAAAATCCTTTCGACGGCGCTGTTTTCCCTATTCCTGACCGGCCTGGCCACGGCACAGCGCATTGCCTATGTCGACGTAACCGCGGTACTCGAAAGCCTGCCGGAATACCAG
>JADZFP010000129.1 GCA_020849825.1 Saprospiraceae bacterium | reverse complement strand
TAATTGACTAAAAATCAACGAAGTAAAACATGAGAAAGGCTGACCTCGTGAACGCAATTTCCGAAAAAACCGGGATCGCGAAAGTGGATGTCCTGGTGTCACTTGAAGCGCTTTTCAAGGAAATTAAGAACACGCTTCAAAGCGGCGAAAACGTGTATATCCGCGGTTTCGGCAGTTTTGTCATCAAGCGTCGCGCTAAAAAAGTAGGTCGCCACATCAAAAAAGGGGCAGCCATCGTCATTCCGGAGCATTACATTCCTTCGTTCAAACCGGCGAAAGTATTCACCGATCACGTGAAGAAGAACGTACATGCGCTGCCCAAAGACGAAAGCGAAGATTAATCAAAGGTCGGGGAGCCGAGTTGATGAACGATAAAAATGGGTAAAGCGCAATATTTGGCAATTACAGGGGCTTTTCTGCTCTTCGGCGTGCTTTATTGGGGATTCTCTACGATTCCCCCGGCATCCGTAAAAGCAGAACAGGCTGCCGAAACGACCGGGTCGGAACAAGATGTTGATTTCAGCCGGATTGTTCTTGCCGCAAAATCAGCGCTTTCTCCTGAACAAAGTTCCGCCATTGAAGCCTCCGAAAAATCTTTGGAAAATACCGATGACGAAAAGAGCCGGATCGAATTGCTGAAAAGCCTTTCTGCCCAATGGTTCGACTTTGGCCAGTTGCCTGCCGCTGCCGGCTATGCCGAACAAGTGGCCGAACTGGAAAATACGGATAGCGCCTGGTCGGTAACGGGCGCCTTGTTCTTCAACAGCCTGTCGGGCGCCCACGACGCTGCGTTGCGCGATTACTGCGCTCAACATGCCGTCAGCGCTTTTGAAAAGGCTTTTGCATTAAATCCCGGTCAGCCGGAACACCAGGTTAATTTGGCCTTGGTGTACGCCGAAAACCCGCCGGCAGATAATCCTATGAAGGCCGTACTACTGTTACGCGACCTCGAAAAGCAGTATCCCGACAACCCGTCTGTGTATAATGCACTGGGGCGTCTGGCCATCAAGACCGGCCAATGGGATCGCGCCATCGAACGACTGGAAAAGGCCATCTCGCTCGATCCGCAAAACCCGAATACGCCTTGCCTTCTTGCCCGCGCCTATCAAGGGGCCGGCCAGGAAGCCAAAGCGGCAGAGTATGCCAAACGATGTAAATAAAAGTTGGCTCCGACTTGTTCGGGCCGGCAACGAACTCATATTCATCACATTATAACTGAATACATCATGCCTTGCGGAAAAAAACGCAAACGTCACAAAATCGCTACGCACAAGCGTAAGAAACGCCTGCGCAAGAACCGTCACAAGAAAAAGAACCGCTAGTGTCTGAACCATAGGCAGAGGCGTTTCCAAGCCTTTTGGAAACAACCGTTTCTGCCGGGGGCAGCGCCGGACGCAACCGTCGAATGCGGGGCTTTCCGCGAGTATCATGCTCGTGGAAAGCCCTTTTTCAGGAAGCAAACCAGACTTTGAAAAAATGAGCATGGCTGCAAACCAAGCAATCTGATCCGCTCATTTTTTGAAAATAAATTTTGCTTCGTCGGACACACTAAGTCCACCTCTTGTGCAGTGCGCTCAAACAAAGGGCAAGCTCATTCCCTGAATTCCAAAGGTTTATTGTTCCGCCATTCCGGATCAACCCTTATTGCCTCCTTGCCCGATTGCTTTGACTTTACCCGCCGGGCCTATTCCGGCAGATGGTAACCTGCAATTTGTTGCATTCTTTCGACGGCCCACTTTGACGCCCGTACCGACTCCCGGTATTCGGTCGAAGGGGCTTTTTTTGTTTTCTAACGCCCTGCCCGCAAAACCACCACCCATTTACGTGGAAAAAGAACTCATTATAAGTGCCACGGCCACCGGCGTCGAAATCGCGCTGCTGGAAGGCGGAAAACTGGCCGAACTCCACCACCAAAAAACGAACAACAACTTCACCGTAGGCGATATCCTCATCGGCAAAATCCGAAAACTGATGCCCGGGCTGAACGCAGCCTTCATCGATATCGGCCATCGGAAAGACGCCTTTTTGCATTACACCGATCTCGGTCCGAAATTGCGCTCTCTGAACAAGTGGACCAACGGTGTGATGAACGGAAGTATCAACACGCACCGGCTCGACAATTTCAAGTACGAAGAAGAAATCATTAAAACCGGAAAGATTGACCAGGTTATAAACAAACGCTGGCCGGTTTTGGTGCAAATTCTCAAAGAGCCCATTTCAACCAAAGGGCCCCGCCTCTCCTGCGAACTTACCCTGCCCGGTCGTTATATGGTGCTTATGCCATTTACCGAGAGCCTCTCCGTATCAAAAAAAATCGGTAGCCCGGAAGAACGCAAACGCCTGCATACCCTGGCCGAAAGCATTCGCCCCAAAAATTTCGGCATGGTAATCCGTACCGCCGCCGAGGGTAAAAAAGTACAGGAACTACATGAAGAACTCATGCACCTCATGGGGCGTTGGGAAGAAATTTATCGCCAGCTCAAAACCGTCAATCCACCGGCCAAACTGCTCAGCGAACTGGACAAGCCCGCCAGCGTATTGCGCGACCTGCTGACCGACTCCTTCTCTCGCATCATCGTAAACGACAAAGATCTCTTTGCCGATATTAAAACGTACCTGCAAAGCAACAGCCCGGAGCACGTGAAAATTGTCCAGATGTACACCGGGACAAAGCCGATTTTCGATCATGCAGGCGTCACGCGTCAGGTAAAAGCCTCTTTTGGTAAAACTGCTACTATGAATAGCGGCGCATATCTGGTGATCGAGAAGACCGAAGCTATGCACGTGATCGACGTCAACAGCGGCCACAAGGTTACTTCCGGTGATGTTGACCAGACCATCCTGGGCGTCAATCTGGAAGCGGCAGAGGAGATCGCCCGGCAAATCCGTTTGCGGGACATCGGGGGACTTATTGTCATCGATTTTATCGATATGAAAAACCCTGAACACAAGAAGCAGTTGTCCAAGGCAATGGAGGATTTTATGCGCAAGGACCGTTCGCAGCATACCATTCTGCCTTTGTCGAAGTTCGGGCTGATGCAGATTACCCGTGAACGTGCCCGCCCGGAAGTTGCCGTAAATACTGCCGAAGTATGCCCCTCCTGCGGTGGTACCGGCAAGATCAATGCTTCAATCCTGCTGACCGACGATATCGAGCGCGACCTTGAATTTGTGATGCAGTCGCGTCCCAAAGCGCCGCTGTACCTGCGCGTTCATCCATTTATTGAGGCATACCTGAGAAAAGGCTGGCCCAGCCGTCAAATGCGCTGGTTCCTGAAATACAACAAATGGATAAGACTGGTGGCGCACGCGGATTATGCCCTGACCGATTACCGTTTTTATGAAGGCAATGACGACGAAATCCGGCTGAGCTGAGTCACGGGGGGGAGGACTTATTTGTCTCTCAAACTCGTTAAGTCTGAAATAGAATTTCGCACAAAATCACAAAGCGCACCAGGATATAGCCTCTTGGCGCGCTTTGTTACTGTGTGTGAAATAGTGTCGTGTTGGGCAGATTATTTTGGAGGAATGCAGCAGTATAAAATCTGCATGCCGGCTCAACAATGACGCTGTAAAAAACAATCTGGGTGATTGAAAATGTACTTACCACTTAGGGCAGTCGCATTTACCTGCCTTGCAACTAACGAGTACAAAAGCAGCCATTACGAGTAGGCTGAAAGCGAGCAGCCAATAATTCCTTTTTTTCATAGCGGGAATCGTTTTTACTTTTACGAAGGCGAATGTAGTCAAAACCTTGAATAGGCTTTATTATTTAACGGGCTGCGCTCTTTTCACACTGCCGAATACCGTACTGATATCTTGAAACGAATCCTCATCGCACCACTTCACTGGGGCCTTGGCCATGCCACCAGATGTATTCCTTTGATCAAGGGACTGCAGCAGTTGGGCGCGGAAGTATTGCTGGCCTCCGACGGCGCAGCGCTCCAGTTGCTCCGGGCTGAATTTCCCGAGGCGCCATCCTTCGTTTTACCCTCATACCGTATTCATTACCGTACGGCCAATATGGTCTGGAACATCGGTCGTCAATTGCCCCGCATACTCTATGCCATCAGAGCGGAATACAGCGCAACCGCTCGATTGGTGCGCGAGCACAAAATTCAGGGCATTATATCCGATAATCGGTATGGTTGTTTCAGTACGAAGGCTGCGAGTGTAATGCTGACCCATCAGGTGCACCTGCGCATACCCGGCAGAACGTTGGAGTGGATGGTAAACGGACTGCTTCGACAAGCTTTGGCCCGCTTTGATGCCGTTTGGATACCAGACTTTGAAAACGCCCCGAACCTTG
>JADZFP010000128.1 GCA_020849825.1 Saprospiraceae bacterium | reverse complement strand
GGCATACGGCAACTTCCTTGTAGCCGAAGGCAAACAAACGGCCGTCCTGCACGACGATATTGTAAAAAGCGTTGGGGTCGGTGTCCAGCGCATTCAAGGTCCATACGCAGCCTGCGTCGAGCGGGCGTTCCCATACGTGGTTGCCGTCGGCGGCGAACAATTTTCCGCCGGCCAGGGTAACACCGTAGTAAAAAATTGCATCGTAAAACGGCAGGGGGATTTTGGTCCAGGTGTCGCCGTTATCGCGACTGAGAAAAGCGACGATATTGAATGCGCCGGCTTCCCGGCCGGAAATCAGCACATCGGCGCCATTGGCCTGAACATTAAAATAATCATGATCTTTTGAGAGCCCCTTTCCGGTATCCTCCCAGGTATCGCCCAGATCAGCAGAGCGGTACACGCCGTTGATATTGGCCGCAAAAATGTAGGTCGTATTACCGGCATAACTCAGGGCGCCGCCGGCATACGGGCCGTTCATATTTTGCCATTGGGCAAAAAGGAAATAAGGAGCAGCAAGAAACAGGAGGCAGGTAAACAGGCGCATGGGTTCGGTTTTTATACATTAGAAAAGAGATCACATTTTCTTAGGTTTAGCAAAAATAATTTTTCTTATCATAGTGCCCGCAATTCTCTTCCTTTTAAACATCCTTTTGCCATGAAATACCTTGTTCCGCCGCTCATTTTGTTCCTGATTGCGATCCTGTTCTTCCGTTGCGCCCTGACCAAACCGCTGGACAAAGCTTTTTCCGATGCCCTGGCCAACACCGTCGCCCACACCGAACTGGATACCCTGTCGTACCGGTCCGGGTACAATTTCGCCAAAGGCGCCGGCCACAATCTGTTGAGCGACAGCACCAATATAAAACTGGCGGAAATCCTTGACCTGCTGGATCAAAAACTCGCGCGCACCAGTGGCCGCGTCATGCTCAGCCTTACCGATTCGATACAATACCAAACCCTCGTACGCGCCCTGAGTGCAACGCTCACCGACGCGATCAACAAACAAGTGCTGGGCCCGCAAACTGAAGCGCGGCTGAAACAGATACGCGACGGCGTGCTGACGGAATGGGTGTTTTTCCTCGAACGGGAACTCCAAAATAACATGCTGGGCGACAAAACGCGCCTGCGCCTGGCGGCACTGCGCAATGAATTGCTGGGCGACAGCACCCGCCTGCTGATCCGGGAATTGCGTGGCGAGTTGACCAGCGAAGAAACCACCCGGGAATTGACCGCCCTCCTTGATGCCGCCATGACGCCGGCGATCGAAAAACTCGACCGCTCGATCAACCAGAACCTCAAGGTTACGCAGAAATACGCCAATGAAATCATTCTCGCCCTGCTCGTGGCAGCCTGCCTCATCATCGCCTGGGTATGGTATCAGCGCCGGAAATACCTGAATCTCGTAAAACTGCTAACCGTCCAGATCAACGACATTCCGGATCAGAAATACTACGACGAACTGACGCACCGGATTCAAAAAGAGGCCATTAAAAGCGATATGGAGCCTGTGCTGAAAGAAGTGTTGAAAGAGCAGGGGTTGTGATAATGTGGTCACTTTTTACGTGAAACAAACGCTGAATCGCGCAACCAGAAACGCCATTCCCAAGCGGCGCATTCGCCGGCATAATCGACGCCGATACGCGGGCCGGCCGCAATATGGGCGTCGGGAATAATTCGTCCGCGGTCTTCAATCCAAACCGGCGTATCGGGCAGGAGCAGGCTTTGACCGGTCCAGGCAGTTGTCAGGCCCAGAGCCTGGGATAAGGCGCCGGGGCCGGTGGTAAGACGGGCGTCGGGTGGATTTTTTCGGCGTTGCCGCATGATTTCGATTCCCTCCAGCGGTTCCACAGCCCGCACCAGTATGGCATGCGCGGTATCTTCAGGCCCCGTCACCACATTGAACAAATGATGAATACCGTAGCACAAATAAATATAAGCCGTACCGCCTTCCCGGAACATCACTTCGGTGCGATTGGTGCGACGGTTGTTCCAGGCATGACAGGCACGATCGTCGGGCGCGCGGTAGGCCTCCACCTCGGTAATTAAGCCTGCCGTACGAACACCCTCGAATTGCGTGACCAATACTTTGCCCAGCAACGCACGCGATACCTGTAGCACATCGGTGCGGAGGTAAAAATCTGCGCTTAGTCTTTGACAAAAAAGATTCCCATTCATTTTTTCATTTCGAGGTATTGACCTGCAAATTCATCAAAATAAAATGATCGGGTGTTGTTTGCAGAGATGATTTTTTCTCCGTCTTCCGTCGCTTTCGTACCATGGCTTTTGGCTTCAAGATGATCATACGCGCCAGTGGTTTTAATGAATTTGATATCAACATCATAGGCGTAATATCCTTTTTCATTCTTACCCACCGCCCCTTCATTATCTTCATGGGTCATCAGCGTGAAAATTTTGTCAAATCTGGCCGTTTCGAAATACGTTACCCACTCCTTGAGGAACCCTTGGGTGGCAATGCCGCCGGGAACTTCGAGCGCGAACTTGTCTTTTCCACATTTTGCCAGTCCGGCGTTTCCCGTGTATCCTTCTGCTAAACCGATATCAAATGAGGTTATGGTCCAACCGGGTGCAGTGCGATAAAATTCGGCGGCGCCGAGAACCGGAAAATCGCCGTACCCGGGTTGCAGTTTGCCGGTCGAACTAAAAACAACGAGCGCACGCTGCCCCCCGCCATCATCCTTGAACCTGATAATGGTATCTATTTCCGTGTAACACCAACCCTGGGAACTTACCGGAAGACTCCATCCATCCAAAGGCGTTGGTTTCCATCTGGCCACCTCGGCGCCGTACTTATTCTTTAACACTGTTGAACTATT
>JADZFP010000127.1 GCA_020849825.1 Saprospiraceae bacterium | reverse complement strand
TAAAGGCACTTCATCCAAAATCCGGGGCTACAACAAATTTAAGATAATACCGCACGATCAATACTCCTCTCTGACTCTCGAAGGGTATTCGAATTACCGATGGGGACAAAGAGAGCATAATCCCGATGGCTATTTGTATTCAACTGCAAACGACCTATCGCTGTGGATGAAACACCTGCTCGACATTTATCATCAACGCGATATGAATGGTCAACCTGTGCTGTCCCGTCCGACGCTCGAGGAGATGTGGAAGCCCAAATTAAAGATCGAACCCTCCGGAATGTCAGTCGGCTTGGGATGGTGGCAGAACAAATCGCCTTATGGCCAGTTTGTTTTTCACGTAGGCAACGACCCCGGCTATTGCGCCATATTGTTGATGTATCCCAGACAGGATTTTGGACTGGTCATACTGACCAACGCCCGCTATTCCGCGCGCTATATCTGGAACACCCTGCCATTCGAAATATACGCTATCATTGCGGGCGATTCACGCTATTGAATCGACCGACCTATGCGACTTTTTGCCTTCCTCCTGGCCGTCTTGTATTACCTGCCCACCCTGTCGGCCCAAAACGCCGAATCACCGCGCCCACTCAACATCGGTGAAATCCGAACGCTGCACTCCAGCATTCTCAACGAAGACCGCACGCTGAACATTTACCTGCCGGCAAGCTACGAAACGGGTAAAAGTTACCCTGTCATTTATCTGCTCGACGGCAGCATCGACGAGGATTTTATCCACATCACCGGCCTGGTGCAGTTTTTCAATCTCATGTTCGGCATGCCGGATTGTATTGTCGTCGGCATTGCGAATGTGGATCGAAAACGCGATTTCACGTTCCACACCAACCTGAAAGAACTACGGGAAAAATACCCCACGACCGGGCATTCGGAGGCATTCATCCGCTTTGTTGCCGAAGAACTTCAGCCTTATATCGAAAAGACGTACAAGACCGACGGCGCCCGCTACCTCATCGGCCAATCGCTGGGCGGCCTGCTGGCATCGGAGATTCTGCTGAAACAGCCCGAACTGTTTACACATTACCTGATCGTCAGCCCAAGCCTGTGGTGGGACGATGAAAGTTTGCTCAAACAGGCGCCTGCGCTGCTGCAAAAACACGGCGACCAACCGCTGTACGTGTATATCTCAGTGGGTAAAAAAGAAGACAAGATCATGCGAAGGGAAGCGGCAGCATTGCGCGATGCCCTGCGCCAATCGGGTCGCAAAAACCTGAACCTCGACTTTTGGGAGATGCCCGACGACAACCATGCCACCATCCTGCACGGCGCGATTTACGAGGCCTTCAAACGTCTGTTTCCGTACAAGGACTAATTGCCGGGAACCATTCTTTTTTCACCCGGGTTTTGCAACGCAACACAACCATTCGGCTTTCAAAATTTGATACAACAATGTCTCTTCCCGCTCATCTCGCCAAACACCTCCGCGACGTTTATTTCGGCGGCAACTGGAGTACGTCCAGTTACAAAGAACACCTCAGCGGACTCAGTTGGCAGCAAGCCACGACCCAGGTGCACGGATTCAACACCATTGCGACGCTGGCCTATCACACGCACTATTACGTCGTCGCCGTCAGCGGGGTATTGAAAGGCGGTCCCTTGGAAGCCAAAGACAAATTCAGTTTCGATCACCCGCCCATCGCCTCCCAGGCCGATTGGGACCAATTCCTGGAAAAGGTCTGGTCTGCTGCCGAAACCTTTGCCGCACTGATCGAGCAACTCCCGGAAACACAGATCTGGGCGGATTTTATCGACCCCAAATACGGCAACTACTACCGCACTCTGCAGGGTATCATCGAACATTTACACTACCATTTGGGACAGATCGTGTTGGTCAGGAAACTAATTTTGCAAGCGCCGCACAATTAAATTTCGCCCAATCATCCTAACATAATGCACGAGCTTACACACCTGTTCAATCCGCTTTCCTACCTCCATCTGTTCAAAGAGATCGTTCGTTCTCTGGCACGCCCCACACTTCAGGAGGAAAAACCACCGCGGTTTCAGTACCTGCGTATCGTTATCATGGTGTTTCTGATCTCAATGGTTTTTAAGGTCTTTGCATTATTCATTAATCTGTGGGTCGAAAACCAGTTCGGATTCGATCACGAAACACCGGGGCCTGAACGCTCGATATGGCTCACGCTGTTGTTCGTCGGCTTTGCAGGGCCCATTGTGGAGGAACTGATTTTCCGATTGCCCATGCGCCTTGATGCCCGAAACCTCTCCGTTGCACTCGCACTCGGCGCTGTTTTTTTCGTCTTTGGAAAATGGATCAATCAACAAATGGAACAATGGGCAAGCAGTACTGATCTCAGATCGATTCTGCAATTTTTGGTAAAAATGTCAAGTGCAGCCGTCCTGGCCTTCTTACTCAGCCTGATATTGCGCGGGTTTGATCCGATTCTCGTTGCCTTCGGCAAAGCAAGGTTTCCATGGGTCTTTTATCTTTTAACCGTTGTGTTCGGGTTTGCGCATGTTTCCAATTTTCAATTCAGCGGGCATAATCTCTTGTATATTGTCCCCCTGACTTTGCCACAAATTATCGGAGGCCTGTTTTTGGGTTATACCAGATATACGTTTGGATTAAAGTATGCTGTTTTGCAGCACTCCTGTGGAAATTTACTGACTTTATTACCTGCTCTTTTAATCAATTGAGGCAAGCACCGATTTCAGATCGATAATTTTTCAATCAACCCCGGTTATTACACCATGCGCCTTTCCCATCTTCAAGCCACCCTGCTGGCTTCCGGCCTGATGATCCTCGTCTCGGCAGTTCTCCCGACACAATTCAAACACTGGTTTGTGGAAGACAGCGGCAATTTCCGGATGCTGACCGGCATTGGTCCCCTGCTGGCCATCGGGTTGTTGCTGCGTTTCAGGGTGCTTGTACTGTCTGCCATTATGTATGGGTTTGGGGCGGTCTTCTGCGCCTATCTGGCCATCACGGCAGATGCCGCGTTTCAGGCCGGATTTGTATTGATGAGCATTTTACAGATCATCCTGCTGGTGTTGCTTTTCTCCGCCCCGGTCAGGGCATACCTCGATCGCGGCAGCGTCCCGCTCGAATCCTGACCCGCTGACCCTGGATTACCCCGGCGATATTGTTATATTTGCTTCCATGACACAGCTTGGAAGCCTGATTTTTTTCACCCACTAACAACATCGCCATGAAAACTTTCGCTCCCCTCCTCGTCATTTTTGCGTTTCTGACCGGCCCGCTCAACGCCCAATCGCTCAGCGGCGACTGGTATGGTATTCTTGAAGTGCCGGAAATGGCGGCAGAAGTCACTTTGAAAATCGATTATCAGGACGGTGCGTACAATGGCGTGTTTGTCATCTTGTTGCAGGGGGCTTCCTTGCCTGTTCAGGAATTACAGGTGAATGAACAGAAACTGACGTTCAAAATCAAGCAGTATGAAATTCAGTACGACGGAGTCATTGAGGCCGGCAACCGAAGCATAACAGGCACGTACAGCCAGGGAAACAATAAATTTCCGCTTAATTTTTACAGAGAAAAACCCGAAGCGCCCTTTGGCAGTGCGGAATGGGTGAAAGCCCGGTACACCAAAACGGAGGTATATATCCCCATGCGCGACGGCACGCGGCTGTTCACCTCAATTTACACCCCCAAAGACAACAGTCGTAACTATCCGATCCTGATGAACCGCACGCCGTACAACGTCGAACCCGGCGGTGAGGAAGGCGCCAGTTTTGCGTTTTTGTTTATGCCGCATTTGCTGCCCGACGGGTATATCCTCGTGACGCAGGATGTGCGCGGCCGGTTTATGAGCGAGGGTGTATTTGAAGACGTACGGCCCTACAACCCGAACAAAAAAGCAGGGGAAACCGACGACAACAGCGACACCTACGATACCATCGACTGGCTGATCAAAAACGTACCCGGCAACAATGGCCGCGTCGGCATCTTCGGCGTATCGTACGACGGGTTTTACTCCACCATGGCGCTCCCGAACGCCCACCCGGCCTTAAAAGCCGCTTCTCCGCAGGCGCCGGTGTGCAACTGGTTTTTGGGCGACGACTGGCACCACAACGGCGCTTTTTTCCTGATGGATGCCTTTAACTTTTATTTCAGCATCGGCCGGCCGCGCCCGGCGCCCACCCGGGTTTGGCCTTCCAGCTTTGAATATCCCAATCAGGACAACTATCAATTTTTCCTCGATCTGGGCCCGATTGGCAATGTCAAAACGCGCTATTTCGGCGATACGATCCAGTTCTGGCCCGAATTGATGAGCCATCCGAACTACGACGAATTCTGGAAAGCGCGCGATCCGCGCCCCCATTTGCGCAACCTGCACACCGCCGTGCTGACCGTTGGCGGCTGGTTCGACGCGGAAGATTGCTGGGGCGCCCTGCACACCTATCAGGCGATTGAAGAACAAAATCCGGGCGCCTTGTCCAACCGCCTCATCATGGGCCCCTGGGCGCACGGACAATGGTCGGGCGGTGATGCGACCAAAATGGGCAATATCCACTGGGGCTTCAATACCGCCGATCATTACAGGGAGGTGGAGCGCAACTTCTTTTACCAATACCTGCACGGCGACGGCGCCTCCACGCTGCCGGAAGCCGATATTTTCATCACCGGAAGCAATGAGTGGCGCAGTTTCGCAACCTGGCCCCCCGTCAATGTCGAGTCGAAAACGCTCTATTTCCAGCCCTCAGGCGGGCTCTCCTTCTCTGCGCCTTCGGCCAGGGATAGTTACGACGAATACGTGGCCGACCCGATGAAACCCGTGCCTTATACCGAAGACGTGCACCTCGTTCGCACCCGGGCGTATATGACCGACGACCAGCGTTTTGCCGCGCGCCGGCCCGACGTGATGGTGTATCAGACCGAACCGCTTGGCGAAGACGTCACCCTGACCGGCCCCTTGTCGGCCTCCCTGTTTGTCAGCACGACCGGCACCGATGCCGACTTTGTGGTCAAACTGATCGACGTATTTCCGGATACCGTGACCAACTACCCGCCCAACGACAAAAAAGTACCCATGGCCGGCTATCAAATGCTGGTGCGCGGCGAGGTGATGCGCGGCAGGTTCCGCGAAAGTTTTGAAGCGCCCAAAGCCTTCCAGCCCGGCAAGGTGGAGGAAGTCAGCTTCGACATCCCCGACGTTGCCCACACCTTCAAGCGTGGACACCGTATTATGATTCAGGTGCAAAACTCCTGGTTTCCGCTGGTAGACCGCAATCCGCAGAAGTTTGTCAATATTTACCAGTGCACGGCGTCCGATTTTCAAAAAGCAACCCACCGGGTGTATCACGACGCAAAAAGACCTTCGCACGTAAAAGTGCTGGTGCTGGGCAAAAAATAACGGGCAACCAGGCTGTTTGACGCACTTTTCAATCTGCACAACATCAATCATTCCGGACCATCAGGATGCTTGATGTTGTGTTTTATGGTCTTTGAGAATGACCGCCAAAGCGCCTAAAAACACCAGGTTTTTCACGATATACTGACCGACGATGGTAAATGCATACGGCGCTTGTGAAAACGAGACTTCAGGGAAAAAGAAAAGGGGCAGGAAGGTAAACAACATGTGCACCACAGCCGCAAGCGCAGTAAACCGAATGAATCGCCCGCTGATAAACAGCACGCCGATGGCCACTTCCCAGATCG
>JADZFP010000126.1 GCA_020849825.1 Saprospiraceae bacterium | reverse complement strand
TCGCGGGCGACGACACCGACTCTCATATCGATACCCTGGCCCGTTTTTGCTCGCCCGATACCATCGCCTACGTCAGGTGCGACGACCCCTCCGACGAACATTTCGACGCGCTCAACCGCATGGAAGCCGAACTTCAACAATTCCGCACCCTCGACGGGCAACCCTACCGGTTGGTTCCGCTGCCCTGGCCCGAAACCATCCTCGCGCCCGACGGGCACCGCCTTCCGGCCACTTATGCCAACTTCCTGATTATCAATGGCGCCGTGCTCGTCCCTACCTACCGGGTACCACAAGACGGCCCTGCTTTGGAAATCTTTAAAACCTTGTTTCCCGACCGCGAAATCATCGGAATCGACTGCCGCCCCCTGATCGCCCAACACGGCTCCCTGCACTGCGTGACCATGCAATATCCGGCCGGCGTTGTTCAAACCTCCTCCACCCTGTCATCCTGATTCAAACAATATGACTAATTTGCTCAAAGTCGGCCTCGTACAACAGGCCAATACGCCCGACAAATCGTCGAACATTGATAAATCCCTGAAAGGCATCGCCGACTGTGCGGCACAGGGCGCCCAACTGGTTGTTTTACAGGAACTTCATTGCGGAATTTATTTCTGCCAGGCGGAGGATACGAATATGTTCGATCTGGCCGAACCGATTCCCGGACCGGAAACGGAGGTTTTCGCCGCAGCCGCAAGGCAGCACGGCATCGTACTGGTCACCTCTTTATTTGAAAAACGCGCGCCGGGCATTTACCACAACACAGCGGTCGTATTCGACAAAGACGGCAGTATGGCCGGCAGGTACCGCAAAATGCACATCCCCGACGATCCGGCTTACTACGAGAAATTTTATTTCACCCCCGGCGACCTCGGTTTTGAACCCATTCAGACTTCCGTGGGCAAACTCGGCGTGCTGGTTTGCTGGGATCAATGGTACCCCGAAGCGGCCAGGCTTATGGCCCTGGCCGGCGCCGAATTACTGATCTACCCCACCGCCATCGGTTGGGAAAGCACCGACCCGCAAGCCGAAAAAGAACGCCAGCACGGCGCCTGGTTTACCGTACAGCGCGGCCACGCGGTGGCCAACGGCCTGCCCGTCGTGACCGTCAACCGCACCGGCCACGAACCCGACGGGTCGGGCGTCACCGGCGGTATTCAGTTCTGGGGGCAAAGTTTTGTCGCGGGGCCCCAGGGCGAAGTGTTGTACCTGGCCCCTCCCGATCAGGAGTTGAATACCGTGGTGGAAATCGACCTGAAACGCAGCGAAGACGTGCGCCGTATTTGGCCGTTTTTGCGCGACCGGCGGATCGACTACTACGGCGATCTCACCCGGCGTTACCGCGATTGAATACCTACGCGGTGTCTTCTAAATCAACCTCATAAACCCTTATCAACCCTACTCACTCAGGTATTAATATCCGACCTGCATGAACATTTGACGCGCATCCGGTCTTTACAGCCCAGGCCTTTCACCCGGAAACCTGATTTTTACCCGCGATTCAAGATTAAAGCCCAACCATGTCTACCAATTCCCAGCCAACATTCGAACAGGAAAAAAACATCGATTTCAACAAACTCGCCGTATCGGGCCTCAACCGGCGGCTCGATAAGATCCACGCCGGCGGCGGTCCGAAACGACTTGACAAGCTGCACGCCGAGGGAAAAATGTCGGCACGCGAGCGGATCGACTTTCTGCTCGATCCGGACACACCCCGGATCGAAGTCGGCGCTTTTGCAGGTTATGAGATGTACGAAGAACACGGCGGTTGCCCTGCCGGCGGCGTTGTGGTGATGATCGGTTATATCCGGGGCCGCCAGGCGATCGTCGTGGCCAACGATGCGACCGTCAAAGCCGGCGCCTGGTTTCCCATCACCGGTAAAAAAAACCTGCGCGCCCAGGAAATCGCCCTGGAAAACCGCCTGCCGATTATTTACCTCGTCGACTCCGCAGGAGTGTACCTGCCCATGCAGGATGAAATTTTCCCCGACAAGGAGCATTTCGGGCGCATTTTCCGCAACAACGCCAAGCTCTCCTCCGCGGGCATCCCGCAAATAGCGGCCATCATGGGCGCCTGCGTGGCCGGGGGCGCGTATTTGCCGATCATGTCGGACGAAGCCCTGATCGTCGACAAAACCGGTTCGGTCTTTCTCGCCGGCCCCTATCTGGTGAAAGCCGCCATCGGCGAAGACGCCGACAAGGAAACGCTGGGCGGGGCAAGCACCCATTCCGAAATTTCCGGGGTGACCGACTACAAAATGCCCGACGACAAAACCTGCCTGAATACGATCAAAGACCTCGTCGACAAATTCGGCCGCTTCGAAACGGCCGGCTTCGACCGGGTGGCGCCCAGGCAGGCGGCCGGTTCGCCCGACGACATATTCGCCATTTACCCCGAAAACGGCGCCAAACCATACGACACCGCCGAACTCCTGCGCCGACTGGTCGACGATGGCCAACTGACTTTTTACAAAGAGCATTACGGCAAAACCATCCTTTGCGCCTATGCCCGCATCGACGGCTGGGCCGTAGGCATCGTGGCCAACAACCGCCAGGTTGTGAAAAACGCCAAGGGCGAAATCCAGTTTGGCGGGGTGATTTACAGCGACTCGGCCGACAAAGCCACCCGCTTTATACTCAATTGCAACCAGAAAAAAATCCCGCTGGTGTTCCTGCACGATGTGACCGGTTTTATGGTCGGCACCCGTTCCGAGCATGGCGGCATTATCAAAGACGGGGCAAAAATGGTCAATGCCGTATCCAATTCGACCGTACCCAAATTCACGGTTATCGTGGGCAACTCCTACGGCGCTGGCAACTACGCCATGTGCGGCAAAGCTTATGATCCCCGCCTGATCGTCGCCTGGCCCAGCGCCAAAATAGCTGTCATGGGCGGTGAACAGGCTGCCAAAGTATTGACTCAGATACAAGTGCAATCCCTGAAAGACAAAGGCGACGCGCCCGATCCGGCGGGTGAAAAAGCGCTGTTTGAAAAAATCAAGGCGCGTTACGACGCTCAAACTACGCCCTGGTATGCCGCGGCACGCCTCTGGGTGGATGCGATCATCGACCCCCGCGACACGCGCCGCTGGATTTCCATGGGTATTGAAGCAGCCAACAATGCGCCGGTGGAGAAATTCAATGTCGGCGTCATTCAAACCTAGCGGCCGACGAGATTGCAAGTCACCAGGCAGCAAAGTTGGAGCGGTTACCGTTTGAGCCTATCATACGCTCATTTTTAACTGAATCTCCATGAAAAACACTGTTCTTGTACCGCTGGTTTATTTCGGATTCTTCGCTGCCTGGCTGGCCGGGTTCAGCCACAACGACCCGTTCAAAGCCGGGCTGTTTATGCTGAGCGCCGCGCTATTTGCCTGGCAAATTCTGCGTCCGTCAGTAAAACTGGGCTACCTCGTCTGGGGGCTGGCTCTTGTATTCTCCATTACGTATGCGGCTTCTCTCATCCGCATCCTGACGGACAATTTCCGGCCCTTTAATCATCCTGAAACGCAGATTCTGTTCGGCCTGAACATTGCATTGGCCATCGCCAACCTTGTTTTTATCGTTTTCTGGACCCGAAACAGCGCGTTTTGGGGCGTTATGCAACAATTTTTCCATCGGACAGGGCATGCCTGACCCATCAAGACCTTTCATAAAACATGCTTGACATTCGCCGGGTTGATTCATCGGAACTGGAGCTTTTGCTCGAATTTGCAGAACGGACCTTCCGC
>JADZFP010000125.1 GCA_020849825.1 Saprospiraceae bacterium | reverse complement strand
GTTCTCGGCCCCCGGCGCTTACGAGGTGTGCCTCACCGTGAGCAACACGTACGGCTCGGATACGAAGTGCAAAACGGTGTGGGTGCTGGCGACAAGCCTCACCCCCCGGCCCCCTCTCCAAAGGAGAGGGGGGGTAATACTGTGGCCGAACCCGACGACGGGCCTGGTCTTTTTTTCAACCATCGAGGGAGAAGCAATGGCCGAAGTGTATAACCAACTGGGACAGCTGCAATTACGCCAAAACCTGACAGATGCCCGACTTGATCTGGGACTGCTTCCCAACGGCGTCTATGTCGTTCGCCTGCTCCGGGAAGGGCAGGCGCCCGTTACGCGGAGCGTAGTGTTGAATAAAAATTGACACAGGCATTATTCCCCTGTATCACAATTTTCAAGCAAATACACAGAGGCCACTGAGAAACATTTATCTCAGCGGCCTCTGTGCAATTTTTATGCTTCGGCAATTCAAATAGCCTCCGCTCAGCAAAACTGCTCGTACGCCATTTTCAAGTTCTCGGCAATCACCGAAGCCGAACGGCCCTCAATGTGGCGGCGCTCAAGAAAATGGACCAATTGTCCGTCTTTGAACAAAGCGATGCTCGGCGAAGAAGGCGGATACGGCAGCAAAAACTCGCGTGCCTTGGCCGTCGCCTCACCGTCGACACCGGCAAAGACCGTGTACAGGTGATCGGGCTTCTTGGCGCCTTCCAGCGACATTTTGGCGCCGGGGCGGGCATTGGCAGCCGCACAACCGCATACGCTGTTGACGACCAGCAGCGCCGTTCCTTTCTGTTGCGCCAGCACGGATTCCACTTCGGCAGGTGTGGTCAGCGATTCAAAACCATAGTTGGTCAAATCCTGGGCCATCGGGGTGGTAAGTTGTATCGGATACATCGGTAGTGATGAGTGATGAATGATGAGTTAATCAGCGGAGTAAAACAGCGCGCGTCTGATTTGGTTCAAAAAGTGACCGGCATGGTCTTTTCCTCTTTGCCGCGTTTCACTTTGACCTGGGTTGTGTCGCCCTTCTTGAATTTGGACAGGGCTTTCATATAATCCTGAATGTTTTTGATCGGGTATTCGCCCAGACCAACAATGATGTCGTCCTTGACAATACCGGCTACCGAGGCTGGTTTGCCGTCGGTGACGCCGTCGACGTGCACGCCTTCACCTTCCCAGGTGTAGTCGGGCATAATGCCCAGGGTGACTTTGAAGCTGGGCGTATCTTCTTTTTTCGTTTTGGTTTCCTGAAAAACAAGTTTGGGCTGCGCGTCGAGTTGTTCGATAACCTTAACCGCCAGGCTCAGGATTTTCACCTGACCGGGGAAGTTGACTTTTTCGACATCATCGGAGGGTTTGTGGTAGTCGGAGTGCTGGCCGGTGAAAAAGAACAGCACCGGGATGTTTTTCAGGTAAAACGAGGTATGGTCGCTCGGCCCGATCCCCGCGCTGTCGAGTTTGAAACTGAGTTCGTCGGTTTTAAGGCCGTTGAGGAGCGGTACAAAATCGGGAGCCGTGCCGACACCGCCCACAACAAGGCGTTTTTCCTCGTTCAGGCGACCGATCATGTCCATATTGATCATAAAGCTGACCGTGGAAAGGTCGATGGTCGGATAGTCGGTGTATTTTTTGGAACCGATCAGGCCCAGTTCTTCGCCGGAGAAGCAGAGAAACAGGAAGTTGTGTTTTTCCGTTACGCCGTTTTGGGCAAAATAGCGGGCCAGTTCGATGACGCCGGCGGTACCCGAAGCGTTGTCGTCGGCGCCGTTGTGGATCTTGCCTTCCGGGTTGGCATCCAGGGAGTTGTGATCATGGCCCAAGCCGAGGTGGTCGTAATGCGCCCCGATGACGATGGTGTGTGTTGCGCCATTGTCGAGGTAGCCGGCCACGTTCTGGCTGTATACGTGCGGCGCGCTGAAATCCATAGCGCCGTGCGGGTTGCCCGACTTTTGAAAGCCGAAATGGTGAAACCACATGCCGTTGTCGCCTTTGGGCGCCAGTCCGGCCGCTTTGAACTGATCGGCGATGTATTGGGCAGCGCGGAATTCTTCGGGCGTGCCGGTGCCCCGGCCTTTCATTTCGTCGGAGGCCAGCATGGTGAGGTCGCGGCGAATATTGTCTTCGGAAATGGCGTATTGTTGTGCAGACAGGCTGATTCCTCCGAAAAGCAGGACCAGCAGAAGCGTGATATTCTTGTGCATTGCAAATGAGTTTGAAAGCATAAAATGAGGAGGTATGGTCGACCGGGGGTCGTTTTTTGCGCTGCGAAAATAGGGGGAAAAATGCCCGGACAGGCCATAGAACCGTCAAAAAACAAGCTTGTTCATGCGCTCAGGGCGCAGCAGTCGCTTCGATGCTTACCAATACCGTGTCTTTGGGCGCCCAGCAAAGCGCGTCGAGCAGGGCCGGCGGACCGGCAAATACGTTGAGATCGGTTTTGCTCGGGATACCATCGAGGCAGCCTTCGTTGGAATATTGCCAGAAGTGCCAGTCTTTACCCGTGCTCAAAACAGGCCGCTCATTGGAATAACGAGCAATCCAGAAAGGGTAGTTGTCGAACACCCCGGCCAGGTATTTTTCGTAAAAATGCTGGTTGGTGTAAATAATCGGTTTGACGTGCAGGGTTGCCTCCACCACCTGAAGCCAGATACGCGCCTCTTCGACCATAATCTCGCGGGGCATGCCGTCGCTGGTTTCAAAATCGAGCACCGGCGGCAAGTCGCCGGCTTTCATCTCCACTGTTTTGAGAAAATGTTGCGCCTGATCCCAACCGCAGCCGTAAGAGCGGAAAAAATGATAGGCGCCCCGGCGGATGCCCAGCCGGCTCAGCGCATCCCAGTTGCGACAAAACAAACTGTCAGTGTAATCGTGCCCCTCGGTGGCTTTTACGAACGCAAAATCCAGAACGTGCCTGTCATTCACCTCGTCCCAATTGATCCGTTGCTGGTAATGCGACACGTCGATCCCGTGCAGCAAGGGTCCCGCGGGTTCAAAGTTTGCTTCCCGGCCCGTCCAGAACGGGTAAAGCAACAAAATGGCCAGGCTCAACGTGCGCATGATGCGGGCGAAAAGTTGATACAGATGGTATTCAGGAGCAAATGGAGGGGAAACAACCCGGTTCCCATCGGGTTGTGTGGCTGCGAAAATAATGCCGTCTTTTTCAACCCGTCTTCACCGACCATTCAATTCGTCTCCGGGTAGCATTTTTTTGGACGAACGATACCTAACCGAAAGCGAACGACGGTGTTGGGTGTTGGGCATTAGGTGTTGGGTGTTGGCAAAAGGGTTGTTGCTGCTCTCGAATCAGGTTTTGGGTGTTGGGCGTTGGGCGTTGGCAAAAGGGTTATTACTGCTCTCGGAGATTGCTCAGGATTCAGCAAAAATTAGCTCCGCTCGCGCGAGGCTTCGCCTCGTGACATCTTCCGAGAGCAGCAATAACCCTTTTGCCAACGCCCAACACCCAAAACCCAAAACCCAACGCCCTACTCTCCAAAAGGTAAAAAACGATCGCTGGCAGCCTCGGTCGGGCGCAGCGGATGTGAGTGGAGGGCTTCTCCGTTCCCGACTTTTTCATACAGTGCGAGGTATTGGCGAGCCATTTTTTCCGCAGAAAAATGTTCGCGCACGTACTCGTGGCAATGCTGGCGGTCGAAGGTGTCGGCATTTTTTACGGCCTCGATCACCTCTGCCTTTTTTACCGACAAGCAGCCGAACTCGGAATAAAACGCTTCGACCTGGCCGTTCCAGGCCTCCGTTTTGGCCGAATCCTGACCCACTACGACGCGGGAGGGCGTTTCGCGTTTGCCCAACAATTCAGGCAGGGCGCCGTATGGCGTGCCAAAAACCGGACAACCGAAATACAAACTTTCTAATATAGCCAGACCAAATGGCTCGGGCCATAACGCCGGGAAAATCAAACCTTTGGACTGGTTGAGCAACATATTCCGGCCGTCGGCGCCGAGTACCCCGTGGAAGCGCACGTGCGGACTGAGGGTGATGCGCAACCCCTTGCGGAAATTGACCCGCGAACCGCCGATGACGTGCAGGCGGGCGCCGGCCTGCCCGGCTACTTCGATGGCGCCGCGTACATTTTTACCACTCCAGGCGGCATTGCCCAAAAAGTGAAAAAACATGCGGCGCGCTTCCC
>JADZFP010000124.1 GCA_020849825.1 Saprospiraceae bacterium | reverse complement strand
CTGTACGTCAACCGCGCCGACGGTTTCATCGGCACCGGCCTGAAAAAAGACGAGTTCGTGCAGGACTGCTCCGACATCGACGACATCATCGTGTTTCGCCGCGACGGCGTGATGAAAGTGGTGCGCATCGACGAAAAAACCTTTGTCGGCAAAGACATCCTGCACGTGGCCGTGTGGAAGAAAAACGACGAACGCACCACCTACAACCTGGCTTACGTGGACGGCAAGAGCGGCCGCAGCATGGTCAAACGTTTCAACGTTACGGCTATCACCCGCGACAAGGAATACCCCGTGGGCGGCGAAGGTAAGGGCTCGCGAATCCTGTACCTGACGGCCAACCCCAACGGCGAAAGCGAGGTGGTGACCGTCACGCTCAGCCCCGGCAGCCCGGCCAAGATCAAGGTGTTCGATTTCGACTACGGCGAACTGGCCATCAAAGGCCGCGACGCGCAGGGCAATATCCTGACCAAATACCCGGTGAAAAACATCCGTCAGAAAGAAGTGGGCAAAAGCACCATCGGCGCCCAAAAACTCTGGTTCGACGACATCACCGGCCGCCTCAACACCCAGGAACGCGGCCGCCTGCTCGGCGAATTCGATACCGGCGACACCATCCTGGTGCTCTACAACGACGGCTCCTACGAAGTCACCGACATGGATGTGCAACAACGCTTTGAAATGAAGGACATCCTCCACGTCGGCAAATTCGACCCTGAAATGGTGATCAATGCCGTACACTTCGACGGGATCAAGGGCTGGACGATGGTCAAACGTTTCCGGATCGAGACAAACAAACTCCGGGAGAAATACTCCTATCTCACCGAGCATCCCAAGTCGAAACTGCTGTTTGCCAGCATCAAGCCTAATCCCCGGATCAAATATTCCATAAAAGTAAAAGGCAAATCCATGCCCGGCGAAATCAGCCTTGGCAATTTTATGGACGTGAAAGGCTGGAAAGCCGTGGGCAACCGGCTCAGCGATTCGCTGCTGAGCAGTGTAAAGGAAGTAGAAGCCGGAGAAGCCGCCGCCGTATTGCCGCATGAGCCATTGCAAACAAACTTATTCGGCGAACCGGAACCCGCCGCGGTCGAGCCGGCTGCGAAAGTCAAAGAACAAGGGGTTAAAAACAAGGGGCCCGAGGCAAAAGGTAAAGAGCAAAAACCGGCGCAGGAACCGAAGAAAACATACAAGGCCGGCGATACGATTGAGTTTGACTGAACCCCTACTCACTTCGTAATGCATTCACCGGATTGGCCAGCGCCGCTTTCACCCCCTGCAGGCCAATAGTTATCCCGGCAATCAATACCGCGACCAGACCTGCCGTCGCAAATACCCACCAATGCAGCGGTGTGCGGAACGCGAATTCTTCCATCCAGCGCTGCATCAGTAACCAGGCCGCCGGTATGGCAATCAGGCAACCCAGTACGACCAGGCGGAGAAAGTCGGCTGAAACCAGCCCAACAATACCGGACAAGCTCGCCCCCAGTATCCGTCTGATGCCGATCTCTTTGGTGCGCCGCTGCAATACGAAGGCCATCATGGCGAACAAGCCCAGGCAAGCGATAAATACCACCACACCGGAAAAAAACATCAGCAGCCGGCTGCGGCGCAGATCGGCTTCGATAAAGCGTTGAAATTGCTCGTTCAGGAAGGTGTATTCCAATGGATTTTCGGGGTCGAAGCCGTCGTTGATGCGGCGAAGTGCACCCAGCGTGGCGCCCCAGTCGCCGGAAGCAATGCGCAGGGTATAATAGTCGATATTATGCACAAGGTTGCGCCAAAAACCGATGACCATAGGTTTTAATTCGTGCCTGAAATCCTCGAACTGGAAATCGGCTACTACTCCGGCGATTTGCACCCGCAACGGTTGATCGAAGGGGTTGTTATCGCCCGACCAGTTGACCGCCGGAATTTCCACCCACTGGCCAACCGGCTGCGACAAACCCAAGGCCCTGACTGCCGAATTGTTTATCAGTACTTTTGAACTGTCGGACAAAACCCCGGAGAAGTTGAGGCCATCCTCCAGCCTGATTTCGTAGGTTTCCAGGAAATCCTGGTCTGCGCCGATAAAAACCATCTCTTTTGCCGTTGTTGCCGCCTGCCCCTGTGGGTGTACGCTTACCAGGGGAAATGGCTTCCATTCACCCGGCACCCGCGACGAGACGCTTACACTGCGTACCTCCGGCAAACCTGAAAATGCCTGTTTGACCGCTTCAAATTTGCTGCGCAGTATCCCGCTGTTGATGTCCACAACCAGCAGGCCTTCCAGGTCGAAGCCCCGGTCTTTGTTTTGCAGAAACTGTACCTGCCGGTAAAATACCAATGTACAGGCAATAAGCGCCACGGCCACGGCAAACTGAAAAACAGTCATCGCTTTGCGCAACGGCATTTTAGAGTGCCCTTTCCCCTCGTCTTTGAGGGCGGATACCGGGTTCCGGCGCACGCTGAGCAGCACCGGGTAAGCGACCGAAAACAGGCTGATCGCCAAACCCGCGACACCCAGCAAAAGCGCCTGATCCAGGGGCAACAAAGACCAGTCGAAAGCAGTGCCCAACCATTTGGCGATCAACGGTTTTAGCCATTGCAGCAACCCAACGGCCAGCAGCATCGCGGTAGCCGTAAGTAACAGGCTTTCCGCAAAAAACTGTCCGCTCAGGCTGCCCCGGCTCGCGCCAACGGCTTTGCGTACGCCGATTTCCCGTGAACGCCCCTGAAATGCCACGTTTAGCAAGCCCGTGTAATTAAAACATGCCACCAGCAGGATCACCAGCGCGAACCAGAAAAATGTACTGACGTAAAAGGCATTGCCCGGCGCCTGATTGATCTCGCCTTCCACTTCCCCGGCGTACAGGTGAATGTCCTGAACCGGCTGCAATCGGAACCGGGTGTTGAAAGGTTGGCCTTCCGGCCAGTTTTCCCTGGTAAGTTGGGTGATCCTGGCGCCCAACGATTCTGCCGGTGCGCCGGGTCGGAGTTTCATATAGGTAAGCAGGCTGTTCCGGTGCCAGTTGGTGGTCATAAATTCGTCCCACCAACCTACCGAGGCGGCGACCGTTTGAGTGGGCGCCATGAACTCCGCGTAGAGATGCGTATTGGCTGGAAAATCTTCCATAACGCCCGCTACCACACCCTCGAATAAATTGGTCTTCAGCGTTTTGTTCAAAGCGGGCAAGCTGCCGAAATAGCGTTCTTTAAGCGTTTTTGTCAACAAAATACCATTGGGCTGAGAAAAAACGTTGGCCGGCGTACCCTCCAGCAACCGGAAGTTGAACACGTCGAAAAACGAAGGATCTATGGTTGTCACGCGTTCGTAGTTCCGGTTGCCGGGATCATTGCCCACCGTGAGCCGCCCGAACACCAGCATTTGAG
>JADZFP010000123.1 GCA_020849825.1 Saprospiraceae bacterium | reverse complement strand
TCAGGTCGCGTGCAGCATCGAGGCTTACGTTGGGCTGCACCACGCCGAATTTGTCGATACGTTCTTTCAGACGCTTGTACGTCTGATCGACCGTTCCGTTGGCCAGTTCGCGGATGGCGCGCGTGACTTCGGCATCGGGTGTATCGAAATTGATTTTGCCTTTGAGCGACTCGTTTTTGGCAAAAACCGGCGCAAGCGGTTTGCCGCCGCTGGTTTCTTTCCAGGCTTGTGCAAACAGCGTGACGTAGTCGGTCTGTTGCGTTTTTTGCAGTTCAGTAGCTTTTACCAAAGCCTGTTGAAATGCCGGATCGGGGTTGTTGCCCGAAAGGCTTTTCAAAAAGTCCTGCAAGTCGACCTGAAGCAACACGCTCATGCCGCCTTTAAGGTCGAGGCCCAGCGCAAGCTGGCTCTTCTTAAGTTCGGCATAGTTGAATTTTTTCAGCGGCCACAGGTTGAGCACCGTTTCGCTGGACATCGAGTCCAGATAGGACTGATAGTAGGAGTTCCAGCTCAATTGCGGGTTTTTACCCACCATGTCATGGGCGTAGCGGCGGGCGTCATTCTCCACGTTGTTGGTCGGAAGAATGAGGAGATACTGGTACAGACACACCAAAGTCAGCGCGATCACAAAAAAGCGCACGACACCTTTACTTTGCATACCTCGGGATAATAATGATTGAATGTGTGGATTTGCGCCGGGAAGCGTAAATGCTGTCCGGGCGGCTGTTTTGCGTTTTTGCAAAAAGCCCGCAAATATAGGCAGCTTGCCCAATTCAAAAGGTTTTACACAAATAAATGTCCGAAAGAAGGCAATAAAACCCTGCCAAACAGTCTGAAACCGTTGCGCAGCTCCTTTTCAGGGCTTACTCGGCGTGTATCCTTCGTATCTGAGCGTAGGTTTGGTAGCCCGGTTGAGCCGGTGAGATGAGGACAAAGAGATCGGCACTTTCTTCAGTTTCGATCCGCAGGGCCGTCTCTTCATTGACCAGTGCAAAATCCGACGATTGCAGCTGCTCGCCTTGCAGGATTGCGCTTCCGCGAATCAGGTAAAGCGAGGCTATTTCACCGGGGGCCAGTGAAATCGAATGGCTTGATTGCTCGAGCCCAAGGCGATAAACCCGAATTCCTGGCGTATCCATGCGGAACGGGCTCGACTCACCTGCCAGCGTTGTGAGCCGTACGCCGGGTACGGGTGTCTGCACGGGGAAGTTGTCCGCGCGATAATCGTCGTAGCTGGCGGGCACGGGTAGGGTCCGGGCAAGGTCGGGGTCGAACCAAATCTGAAACATTTCGGCGCCTTCTCCCATCCATTCGGAGTGACTGATGCCCGAGCCCGCACGGATGATTTGTACGTCACCGGAATCCAGGGCCCGCCATTCCTTAAGTTTGGTATCATAATGTCGGACGGGCCCCGACAGGATAAAGGAACAAATTTCAAAACCCTGGTGCGGATGCAGGCCGATGGTGCTGTCGGTCACTGCTTTGGCGTGCGCCCAGTAAAAAAGATTGGAATACGGACGAATCTCCGAGCCGTCCTGCGGGAACCCGATGGGTTTGTTTTCAATGATTTCGCCGCCATTAAAGGCGCCCTGGCCCTGACGAGCTTTGGGGAAAATTCGGACAGCCATAAAAAGTTGGATCTGAAGTATTCGATTAACGTTTTGAAACAATGGTAACAAACTTAATTACACCTTGTTTGAAAGTCTCCTGACGTAATTCCGACAATTATTACAAATCACTACCCGAAGGCCGTCTTATATTGGCTGCCAAAACAGTATTTGCACATGAAAAAAATTTACCCTCTTCTGGTATTGGCATGTCTGGGCGCCGTCGTCGTATGGCAAAAGGATTTGTTTCTGTCTACATTTTTCAAATTTGAACATAGTCTCCCGCTTCGTATTCCGGGGGGCGGCAACGAAGAAAACCGCGCCGTCAGAAAAGCCTGGGAAAAACTCCGGCTGGCCGACCCCGCCACCGGTGAAATTCCCGATGGCGTCAAATTTCAGGAACGGTGGTTTGCTGCCAGCCTCCCGAAAACCGACGACGGACTGCGCGCCGGACCGGACTGGACCGCCTGCGGCCCCTGGAACTACGGCGGCCGTACCCGCGCGCTGGCTATGGACATCAACAACGAAAACCACCTGCTGGCCGGTGGTGTCTCCGGCGGCATTTGGGCCAGCAACGACGGCGGCCAGTCGTGGACCCGCAAAACCCCGCTGAACGCCCACCCCGGCTGTATCAGCATTGCCCAGGACGTTCGCCCCGGACACACCGATACCTGGTATTACCTGTCTGGTGAAATTTACGGCACCAGCGCCTCCGGCGGCAATAATGCTTCCTTTTATCTGGGCGACGGCCTGTTCAAAAGCACCGACAACGGCGAAACCTGGACGCCCGTTGGCTCTACCGACGATGGCAATCCGCAAGACTTCAACTCCTTCTTCCAGACCGGCTGGCGGGTCGCCACCGGCCCAACGGGTACCGAAGACGTCGTCTACATGGCGACCGTCGGCGCCATTTATCGCAGCGCCAATGGCGGCACGTCCTGGACGGCTGTGCGCGGCGGCGACCTCTCCAACTATTCCTATTTTACCGATGTGGCGGTGTCCCCGACCGGCGTGTTGTACGCCACCCTGAGCAGCGACGGACCCCAAAAAGGCATCTGGCGCAGCACCAACGGGACCACCTGGACCAATATCACGCCCGCCAACTTTCCGCCGGCGTATGATCGCATTGTGATCGGTATCAATCCGAACAACGAAAACGAAGTGTATTTTCTGGGCGCCACGCCGGGTTATGGCCATTACAACGAATACATCGACAGCGACGACTGGTCGAGCTTGTGGAAATATACCTACATCGGCGGCAATGGCGCCGGTGTCAACGGCGCCTGGGTTAATCTTTCCGGTAATCTGCCTGCCAGCGGCACCGAATTCGACCAGTTTGCCTGCCAGGGCGGGTACGATCTGGTGGTCAAAGTGCAGCCGGGCACCAACAACGTTTTTGTCGGCGGCACCAATATTTATCGCTCCACCGACGGGTTCGCCACGCCCAACAACACGACGCAGATCGGCGGCTACAAAATCGGCACTTACCTGCCCTTTTTTGAATTGTACGAAAACCACCACCCCGACCAGCATGACTTTATGTTCCTGCCCAGCAACCCCAACGTGATGATTACCGCCAGCGACGGCGGCCTGCACCGAACGGAAGATTGCAACGCGGCAACCGTCAGCTGGAATTCACTCAACAACGGCTACCTGACGACCCAGTTTTATACCGCTATTATTGATAAAAATGCCCCCGGCGACAACATGCTGATGGGCGGCTTGCAGGACAACGGCAACTTTTTTGTCAACAACCCCGACCCCACCGCGCCCTGGCGGCAAACCGTCAACGGCGACGGCTCCTTCGGCGGCATCGCGCCGGGTAAAGCCTATTACATTCTTTCCATTCAACAAGGACGCGTCGCCAAATGTGCGCTCGATGATGCCGGAAACGTCACGGCCTTCCGGCGTATCGACCCGATCGGGCCAAACAAAAGCGACTACCTGTTTATCAATCCCCTGACGCTCGATCCCAACGACGCCTCCATTCTTTACCTGCCGGCAGGCCGAAAAGTGTACCGCCAAAACGACCTCGGCGCCATCCAGCTGACCGGCGAATGGGACTCGATCAGTCAGGGATGGGTGCAATTCCCCGATACCTTGACGGCGGCCCAAGGCTCGTTTACAGCCCTGGCCGTATCCGAAAGCAACCCGGTGCACCGGCTTTACCTGGGCACCAGCAACAACAAACTGTTCCGGGTCGACAATGCGCACCTGGGGCAACCATCTTTCACCCCACTCACCCCGCCGCTTGCCGGCACAGCGGGTTACGTCAGCTGCATCGCCGTTGATCCGTTCAATGCGGACGAAGTTGTCGTGGTGTATTCCAATTACAAGGTGTACAGCATGTTCAGAAGTTTCGACGCCGGCGTGAGCTGGCAAAAAGTAGGCGGCAACCTGGAAGGAAGCGTGGGCGGTACTGGCGCCGGCCCCT
>JADZFP010000122.1 GCA_020849825.1 Saprospiraceae bacterium | reverse complement strand
GCGAAAAATGCGACCTGAATTTATCGTCTTGTTTGTTGCCTATTCCGGTGTCGATCAAGATTTTACGATCGCCCGTTTCCACCAGCAAACAACGCATCGCCCAGGTGCACATGTTGTTCTCGTCGGGCGGGTTGAGTTTGTCCCACATTCGCTTCGGTACGACGCCGAACATGGCGCCTCCGTCGAGTTTGAAAAAGCCGGTTGGAACGACGGTGAGTTTCATTGTTAAAATCCGATTGTCTTTTTACCCGGTTTGCCTTCTGCTTTCAGCGCAGCCATGCGGATCGCCGTTACGGCGGCTTCCACGCCTTTATTGCCGTGCACGCCACCGGCGCGGTCGAGCGCCTGCTGTTCGTCGTTGGGCGTGAGCAGTCCGAAAATGAAGGGCCGCCCGGTGGCTATGCTCAAATTGACCAGACCGTGCGCGACGGCCTGGTTGATGTACTCGTTGTGGCTGGTTTCGCCTTTAATCACACATCCGAGACAGATGACCGCATCCGGATTGTGTTGTGATGCCAGCATCCGGGCGCCAGCCGGCAATTCAAAAGCGCCGGGCACCTGCATGGTATGTATTTTTTCCGGCTGCGCGCCGTGTTTTACCAGCGTATCGTAGCAGCCCTCGTACAAGGCATGGGTAATGTGCGCATTGTATTCCGCCACAACGATCCCGAACCGCCAATCGGCGGCATCAGGCATAGAAGAATCCAGGTATTCGGATAAATTTTTTAATGCAGATGCCATGACATCAGGTTTGCCCGGATCAATACTCCGGTTTTTTCCGAAGGAATTGGTAAACCACACCACCGATGGTGTAAGCGCCCTTTTCATCCGGATTTTCATTGATGAGGTTGTAAATGGTCAGTGTATCGTTGTCGTTGCCGTAGCGATATCCAAAGAACTTTTCAGAATCCTGCTGTTTCGAATTGGACAAGGTCATCACGTCGATGCCATCGCCCGTGACGAAGCAGTCGCCCGCGGTGCACAGTTCGAAGCGGTCGTAACCAGGCAGGTTTTGGATCGAGCCAAAGGGCGTAAACTGGACCGGGTCTTTTCCAGGTCCCTTTTTCAGCGAGGTAAACTGCCCGCCGAAAAGGTTGTGATTGAGCGCCATCTGGAAAGCCAGGTAGCCGTCGCGGGTTTGCGCACTGGAACGGATGAAACGATCGATCTGGGTTTTAGCCATTGTACCGTCGAACATCGTGATTTCCTTCTGGCCCTGGCCCTGAGAGTCGTACACCAGAAATATCGATTTGCCCTGGCGGGCGCCTTTCAATTCGATCGTATCAACCCGAATCGAGTAAGCAAGTTTGTACGATTCCATGCCATTATAACACACGACACTGTCGCCGTACGATTCGTCGAAACTGATTGCAAAGGCGTATGGAATGTGCGAATTGTTCATTCCTTTTAGCACAGAACCATTGTCGCTGGCACGAGAGATAAAATCCATGGCAATCCAGTTGCCGGTAAGGTGGGTGATATTGGCGGTCGGCTGGCCGCTGCTGCCTACCGATTCTTTTTGCTTGTTATCTTGTTTGCAGGCGATAAAAGAGAGGGCCAAAACGGCAAAAAGCAGGTATTTACTGTACATATTATTGATATTTTTAAAAGAGGATTCAAAAGCGGCGCAAAAGTAGGGCAAGCGTTGATTTTATTTCAAAAACCTCAGCTTGACAAAAAAGCGGGGGTCGCGCGCGCCAAGGAAACGCGCAGCGGCAGGCGCAAGCACAACTTCCACATTGGATTCGTACCCGGCCGGTATCCGACCAATGACCTTAACGTATACTGTTCGTTTGCTCATCGGATTGGTTATTGCCATGATTGTGCCAATGCCGGCCTCCCGGTGCAAGGCATAGTACGCGCCTTCTTCCTTGCTGTCACGTTGCCAGAAACAAACGCCCTGGCTCAGCACTTCCTTGTGATTGTTTTTTTGTTGTTCAAATTTTTCGGCTAGTGCATTGGCCGGTGCAGCCGTGCGTGCCGGGCGCCACTCGGGCGGTATGCCATCGATGCTGATCCAACCCATGTGAATCAGTTGTCCGGGTTTTATATTGTTGTTTTTCAGATGATTACGCTTCACAATGCTATCCACTGGCATATCGAAATACCGCTTGCAGATATTAAACAGGTTGTCGCCATCCTGCACTACGTAGCAAATAGGCGCGTATTTGCGGGGGGAGAAATCTTTACCTTTGTAGCGCTTGATTGCCCGGTTGGGCACCGGTATTTTCACCCTTTTTCCTACCTGCAAAGTCGGTTCGGTTTGGAATTGCGGGTTGTGTTCGTACAGTTCGTCGAGGCTCAGCCCGTAATATTTTGCCAGTGAAAACAGGGTTTGTTTCGGCTTGACGAGGTGGTGAATGAATTTTTTACCATTACTGACGGTCAGCAGAACCGTATCCTTGTACGTAAGATAAGCCGGTGCTTTTTCCGCTGTGGCGCTCGTTGCTGGTTGTTTGGTTTGCCCGCCAGCCGTCCCCAGGCATAGCAGTGCAAGGCAAAAAAGGGTTAGTCGAAGCATAGTTTTCTCTGTTTTGCGCAAAAGTACGACGCTTTTTCGCAGTGTTTGAAGGCTTATAAAACGAACGATTTGTTATGATTCTTGCGGTAATTCCTGCGCGATACGCCTCAACGCGCTTCCCGGGCAAGCCCCTCGCCATGATTCGGGGAAAAAGCATGATCCAGCGTACCTGGGAACAGGTGAGCCAGGCCAATCTGGTCGACAGGGTCGTTGTGGCCACCGACGACGACAGAATTGAAGCGCACGTCAGCGCCTTCGGTGGAGAAGTCATGTTTACTCGCGCCGACCATCCCAGCGGCACCGATCGTTGCGCCGAAGTGGCCCGGCGTTTCAAGGAGGCTCAAATCATCCTGAACGTGCAGGGCGACGAACCTTTTATTCAACCGGAACAAATTGATTTTCTGGCCGTTACGCTGCTCATGCAACCCAAATTCGGTATTGCCACTTTGCTCAAGGCAATCACCGACCCCGGTGTGCTTCAAAACCCCAACGTGGTCAAGGCAGTGCATGCGCCCACGCGCGGCGCCTTGTATTTCAGCCGGCATCCGGTGCCGTTTGTGCGGGATGCCCCCATAGACCAGTGGCTCGAACGGCATACTTTTTACAAACACATCGGCATGTATGCCTTTCGGAGAAATACGCTGCTGAAATTATCGCGACTGGCCCCAACACCGCTGGAAAAAGCGGAATCGCTCGAACAACTTCGCTGGCTGGAGAACGGCTTTCCAATAGCCGTGGGCATCACGGAAATGGAGACTATTGGAGTGGACACACCGGAAGATCTTGCAAAACTCTAATGCCCCGCCATTTCAGTCCTGGTTTTCCGATCGTTCAAATTGCCCAAGCCGGCTGGTCATCATGCGGGGCATGCCGCTCCGGGTACGCCCGATAGAAGGTTTGAAGCGTGCATTCCAGATGAGTTCTTTCCCTGCATACGAACGCCGGGCATAACTCAATTGATGATTGGCCTCGTCTACACCTTTCACCAATACAAGTACTTCAACATTCGCTTCTTCAAGGTCGGTTTGGCTAAACCCGAAAAGCGGGCTGTTTTCATTGATTGCATGAACGACCGTCCAGGAAAGTGAAAAGAAGGACACTTTACTGATTTCAAGCGATAGTGGGTAAAAGCGCCGTACAACAGCACCGGTTTCGTCGCGCTGGTTGGCCATCAGGATCATTTGCGCCTCGGTTTCGAGCAACTCACTTTTCCGCTCATTTCCCATCCGCAACATCAGGCCCAGGCCATCGCGATAAGGCGCAATCAGCATGTTGTCGCTGAAAACAATTTTTGCCTTCGGGCGAGAAAATCGACCGTACAACAAACCGGAGACGAGGGCAAAAGTGAGCAAACCCAAAAACGACTCAAATGAGGCCGCAATATTGGTTGCCAGATTGGCCGGCGAAACGTGGCCGTACCCAACCGTGGTAAGTGTTTGGCTATTGAAAAAATAGGCCCACATGAAATTGTGCAATCGATCTCCCGGCGGGATTCCATTCAGGTGCTCGACGCCCAGTAGCAAGTAAATACAGGCAAAAAGGGTATTTATCAATACAAAACTGGCCACAATAGCCAGAAAAAATGCCCAGCCAGGCATTGTGATCAGGTAGAAATAGGTATTGTCCCAGATGCTCTGGTTTTCCCTGTCGACATTGAACGAACCATCGGCATTCATCAGCCTGCCGCTGGTCGTGGCGTTTTTACCGAAACCGAGTTCCTGTTGTTGAGCAGTACCTGCTATTTTTCGTAGAATGGACATCTTTGATGGTTGTGGCAAATAAAATATGTTCCTTCGCGCCGCGAAAAACCTAAAAATGACGGGCACTGCCAAACAAAAGCCCTGCTGTTAAGTTTTAGCCCTACCTCAATGCCTTTTTTACGCTGAGTTGTATGAAACGCCGTGCCATCGTCTGGTTTCGCCAGGATCTTCGAATTCACGATAATGAAGCGCTGACCAATGCGCTTCGTATGGCTGATGAAGTCATTCCTGTATTTGTATTTGACCCCCGCGTTTTTGAGGGCAAAACACGATTCGGTTTTGCCAAAACCGGCCGCTACCGCGCGCGGTTTATCCATGAAAGCGTCGAGGATCTGCGGCGCAGCCTTCGCGCCTTGGGCAGCGACCTGCTTGTCCGCACAGGGCTGCCGGAAGAAATACTGGCCGGACTGGCCGAACAACTGAAAGCTTCCTGGGTGTTGTGCAACCGCGAACGGACCCAGGAGGAAGTAGACGTGCAGGATGCGCTGGAGCAACGACTCTGGATGATCGGCTCCGAGTTGTTGTATTCCTGGGGAAAAATGCTGTTCCACACCCAGGATCTCCCCATGCCCGTGGCACACACCCCCGACGTGTTTTCTCAATTCAGAAAGGAAAACGAACAGATCACACCGGTACGCCCTCCCCTGCCCTCTCCCAACGCCATGCCCCCTTTGCCGCCCGGTATCGATGCAGGTGATTTGCCGGACTACACCGTCTGGGGGCATCAGGCATTTGAACACGATGAACGCGCTGTTTTGCCTTTTAAAGGCGGAGAAAGTGAGGGTTTGCGCCGATTGCGTTATTATTTTTGGGAAAAAGACCTGGCAGCCAGCTACAAGGAAACCCGCAACGGTCTCGTGGGCGGCGATTATTCCACCAAATTTTCGGCCTGGCTGGCGCACGGGTGCCTCTCCCCAAAAATGATCTACCACGAACTCAAACGTTACGAACGCGAGCGTGTGAGCAATGAAAGCACCTACTGGATTTATTTTGAGTTACTGTGGCGCGATTTTTTCCGTCTCATGGGTAAAAAACACACCAACAAAATATTTTTAAAAGGCGGACCCCAGAACAAACCGGACCATCAAACCCAAAACGACAAGGCTTCTTTCGAACGCTGGGCAAACGGACAAACTGGCGTCCCGTTCATCGATGCCAACATGCGCGAACTGGCCGCTACGGGATTTATGAGCAATCGTGGTCGGCAAAATGTCGCCTGTTTTTTGGTAAAAGACCTGAAAGTCAACTGGCAAATGGGCGCCGAATGGTTCGAGTCGCTGCTGATCGATTACGATCCGACAAGTAACTGGGGTAACTGGAATTACGTGGCAGGCGTGGGCTCCGACCCGAGAGAAGACCGTTACTTCAATATTCTCACCCAGGCGCGTCACTACGATCCGAAGGGCGACTACGCACGGCTGTGGTGCGCCGAACTGGCACAGGTTCCTGTCGATTTTATTCACCGCCCCGACTTGATGGGCGCTGCCGAACGGCAACAATACGGTATATGCGACTATCCGGAGCCCATGGTCAAGGTCGAAAAATGGCTCTAGGATTCGGGCGGCATTTTCGTTTCGTCCTTCTTTTTGCGGTACGGACAATGCCGGCATCCGCTGCCGCAGCATCTCCCACGGCGCAGCAGATAAGCAGAGGTAAATACCATGTAACCTCTTTCAAAGTAAAAATCCCGCCCTTCCTGCAAAGGCTGATCGGGTTGTTCCGTACGAACTGGCTTCGACATAGCCACCACTAACGGATAAATTGCCAAAAGGTTGACCCCTCAACGCATAAGAACCATTTTTCCCACGCCATTTCTGAAATATCCGTCGATTGCCGCGTTGTCGTAAAACTCGAAATCGCTGCCATCGGCCTTCCTGGCTGTTATCTGATACAAATAAACCCCGTTGGCCAGCTGATCGCCGAATTGATCGCGGCCATCCCAGCAAAAACTACTCTGATGGGTGCCGGCGATCATCGGCCCAAACTCTGCAGCCGTCACCTCGCGCACCACCTTGCCGCTCACCGTCATAATCCGTAGGTTGAAATAAACAGGAGGCTCTGCGCCGGTCATGGTGTACACAAAGCAGGTAGAGGTGGAAAAAGGGTTAGGATAATTCAGTATATTGGAAATGGAAGAACGGGTAATGATTCTGAAATTGGCGACATACTGCAAGGCGCCGGCGGCATTGCCAGATACATCGCGGGCATTGGCGCGCAACTGATAATATCCGTCGCGAATAAATTCGGGTCGCCACTCCAGCCGGGCCAGATTCCTGGCGGGCAAATGGTTCGGATCGGCGGGAATGAACAGAAAATCAGGGCCGGAGGGCGTGAGCGTTTCTACCTGGCCATCGGGATGAACGAGCGTCAGGCTGAACAACGAACTGTCGTTCAGGGCAAGAAACCTGTTTTCGTCTTTAAGCCTCAAAACGATCAGCGGCCTCGGCGAAACGAGATCGCCATCCAGTATCCGGATACCGTCGAAGGTGACATCGAGTAAAGGATTGCGCTGGTCTCGACTGACAAAAAACTCCTGCACAGCCACATTGTTGAAATGATACAACTCCGGCTGGTCGCTGTCCGGATTAACGTCGAGCAGCAAACGCTGTGCGCCATTCAAGCCCAGTGTGCTGATTTTCAGATCGATATGCAATGTGTCGCCGGAAAGCAATGGTTGTTGTCGTTGCTCTGCCAACAAACCCGGGCCAGTCTGGCTCTCCACCCTGAAACGAATCAAAAGGCTGTCGAAGTCCGCCTGTGACGCATTGCTGAACAGGGTACCCAGGCGCAACTCCTCTCCCTCCTGCAAGGTATCGCGCTGAAAAACATACTGGGCAGCGGGGTTCAAGGCGCCCTCCGGTAACGGTCGGTAGTGAATGCGTAAAAAACGCGGCGCCGTCACGCTGCGCGTCAGGGTATCGCTTGCCTCGAAACGGAGTTTGAGCAAGGGGAAAATGCCGGCCGGCAAGTTATTCAGAAGGGTATCGGCGCCATTTTGCAGCGTCATCAGCAAAGTATCCGGCTGGCCGGTGCGTATTGCATATACTGAAACCCGGACCTGATCGGAAGGATCGTCCGGGCCTTCCGTTTCCCATAACAAGGATTCCCATTGGGTCGCCGGACCGATTTGCGGCGTTTCAAAATACCCCTGGGCCCATTTTGCCGTAAAATTCCGCCGGATCTGGACTGCCGAATCGGGGTTGAACAGGATCGTATCGACGGGCAAAAACTCCGGATGGCCTTTTCTGAAAATGAAACCGTAAGCGGGTGGCGCCGTCGGGTATTGCGTTAATGCGCGTACTTTTTGAGCGCCCTGGCCTTCCAGTACCTGGAACAGGTTTTTTCCAACCAGCAACGAATCGCTGGCCCAGCGCCTGGGCGCATAGCCCAGGGTGTCGGTAGGCCGGTTAAATGCCAGCAACCCAACATAATAGCCCTCGGGAATTTGATTTTCGATAAATTGTATCAACGCCAGCCGCTGCGTCGTGTCGGCCGTATTGAACCAATAATAAAACTTGCTTTCTGTGGTGTCGGGATTGTAGGGGCCGCCAGCCGGATTCAGCACGACATGCCCGCTGTTCGGGTCTTGCAGCATCAGCAACACGCCCCGCTGGATACCCTCCTGATTCCAGCCAAAGTCGCCCGTACTGCCTTCGTAATGAATATTTTGCAAGCCAGGATTGCGATTCATGCCCCGCCAGGCAACATTGACGGAAACAAAACCCGCATTGTCCGGAAATTCGAACTGCCGGGTGAGCGAATCCAGATTGAGGTTGGTAAAATTGTCTTGTTGCCATTGCCCGAAATGTTGTTGGTTCCAGCCGGGCGTGCTCCCGTTCAGGCAGGTAAACGAACGGGAACGCCAGACGACCGAACCATTTACCAGACTGTCGCGTGCGACCCGCCAGTAATAAACGGTACTGTCGTTCAACACCAGCGGCGCCTTCCATTCCAGCAAACCTCCTCTTTGTTCAAGGCTGTAAAATAGCCTGGAAGGGCTGTCAAACAACGCCGAGGTATCCAACTCAAAGAGATAGCGTCGAACAGCAGGGCCGGTGTTCAGGGTCGATGCTTTGAGAACCAATTCTTGTTGCGTCACGATTCCGAAGTCTGTCGGCCACAGGGGTTGCACATCATCGGAATAAAACAACACAGCGATACCCGAAGCGCCGGAAGCGTCGGCGAGTTCGTTGTTCATCTCCGCCGTCAGAGGCAATTCCGGCACGACATTATCAGGATCGAGGGTGCATAAAATCCGGTTGATGCCCGCCTGACTACCGGCCACAGGAAAGGTAAAATCAAGGGTTTGGCGCCATCCGGGGGCAACAATCGTGTCGCGCAGGCGCGGCAGGAGGGAGTTGTCGGGCAGACGTTGATCGATCAGCAAAGGCAGTTGTCCGCCCGTATTTTCACCCAGGTTGACGACATCGAAACGGACCGAAAAACCGGAAGTTTCAAGTCCGACCGGGTTAGGCGTAACCCGAAACGATTGCGGGTCGATCAGGTAGTCCGGGCCAACAGGTACATTCAGTCGTATTGCAGGGTCGCCTTGGAGCAGGTTTTGGTGCAGCACGGCTTTTAGCCCCGTGTAGTTGTTGTTTTGAAGATCGATGATGGTGTTGCGCAAACTTTCCCCCACACTTTTGCCGTAATCCGGACCGCTTTGCAATTCGTAAAATCGGCGGCCGTACTGGTGGAGGGCGTCGATCAGGCCATAATTAACCGCTGCAAACCAGGCAATCGCACCGCGCCCGGGCGCCAAAACGAATTGCTCGCCAAGGCCCTGTTGCACATTGGAACATTGGCCCGAAAAACAACCCATAACCATCCTGACCGGGTATTTGCCCGTATTTTGGTAGGCGCCGGGCGTACCAATATCAAAATCGATGGCATTGGCCGAAGAATGCCCGAAAATCATCCACAGCCCTACCCCATCGTCGACGGTTTGCAGAATCTTCTCATAGCCCGATTGCTGCACCGGGTCGCTGGATGTTTTGTAAAAAGTGCGCACATCGGCGCCCAGGCGTCCGGAAGCCAGCACGCCGGCCAAATCGAGTGAAAAATCCTTGATCGTATTGGATTCAGCAGCAAGTCCGCCGCTCAGGTGAAGCGCGCGTTTCATCCAGATTTTGCCGGCAAGAGTTTGCGGCGATTGCGAAAGCTGTTGTTCGTGAGCGATCACCTTGTCGAGATAAGCCTTGATTTCCAGCGGGCGGGTCACGGCGAGCCGGCCTACGGGAAACAAGGGTGTACTGATGTCATTCCCGTCCATGACGAACAGAATATCGGCTCCGGGCGTACCATAAGTGGGCACGTAAAACAGGGAGTCGCCATAGATCGTTTGCGCCAAAGGATCGCGGAACTGGCTGTAATCCAGCCCTTTGCCAATAATAAACAAGTAACGGGGATTGGCCCATTCGCGGTCGATGTAATGGCAGAAATTCCGTATCGCCAGAGGGTGATACCGAACGCCGTAGGCAAACTGTTCGTAAAGTTCGTCGACATCCACAACAGTCGTCTTGAACGAACCGCCGGCCGGACTGCCTCGGTAGGCTGCGTACGCCGCAACGTGATCTGCTCCGTTCATGGCAGGGTCGCTATACAACGCCTTGTTGCTCAGGATGATGTATTCCGCGTTTTCCGGACGGAAGTCGCGAAACCCGATACGCTCTATCTCGCCGACCGTTTTGATTCCACTCGCCGGGTTGACCAGAATAAAACGCCGTACCGATTGGGTATCGGCAGGCAGGTGAATTTTCACCAAATTACCCGACTGCGTGCCGGCGAGACGGGTCAGGCGGGTTAAATCGTACAACAGGGGCGCCCCACCATTCAAATCAAATGCCTGTATTTCAAGATATTGAGACGTGGAGGAAGAGTCCAGTTCGAATATTGCAAGCGCTGCGTTTTCAAAAGCAAATTGCCGGGAATACCGTATCGCCGCACCGCTCACCACATGCCGGTCGCTGCCGCCCGTTACGGATTCCACTTCGACACGGGTTGTACCGGTCAGCAAACTGTTCCCAACCGAAAACCGATGTTCTACCACTTTCCATCCGGAAAAAACATCCGTATAAAACAGGGAATCATTGACCGTTACCCTGTGCTGGTGAGCGCCCAGGTCGGCGGCATAACGCAGGGAAACAGTAGCCGGAGGGCCGGCGGCATACAGTTTTTTGATGGGTAGCGGTACGGTCGTGGCAAGGTTCAGGCCCCTGCCAAAACCTTCTCCGTTGAACCAGGAATAGGTGATTTCTTCGGAAATACGCCGTTTCAAGTGCCGGGTCAGATAGGTCGCTTCGGCAGTCGACCAGCAGAACAGTTCTTTGGGCGGGAGGTTGTTCAAATCGTTTGCCAGTGTGCTGAAACGAAGCGGCGGAGAGACGTCGGACCAGCCCAGATAATACGCCGCCGTGTCGTTGAAAAGGCTGACACGGGGGCTAAGCATTTCGGCATCCGGCTGGTCAAAAAGATAACGATCCAGTTCGTCGCGGTTTTTTTCACCGTAAAATTCCAGGTAGTCATCAGGGCCGAACAGTCCGTCGTTGCTTACGAACAAGGGCACTTGCCTGCCCATTCGATACAGTCGAAGGGAAGTTCCGGCAATTGCATCCAAAGGGAAGTTCGCCGCGGCCAAAGCCTCGTAGTCTACCCGGTAAATACCGTCGTCGGCGACTTTAATCTTGAAATAAGGCTGATCATAGTTGATCCATTCGTTGCCGAACAAAGTGTCCTGGCCGTTCCACATTTGAGCAGGAAGCAGGGTTCGACCCAGAAAAAAAACAACAACCAAAGCGGCCAGACGCATCGCAGACTTTATTTTCAGACAAAAGAACATAATTTTCGTCCATGTTCAGTACCGGGGAATGGAATCGCAGCGTACAGGCGGCGCTCGACTGGATCGCGCAAAGCATTCGGGTCACCGGCGCCCGGGGCTCGTCGCACAGTTTCTCGGTTTTGACCGGCTGGGCAGCCGCTTACCCCGAAACGACGGGGTATTTGCTGGAGACGCTTTACGACTATGCCGATATTTTTCCCGAACGAAATCTGCGTGGTCTGGCCGAATCGCAGGCCGACTGGCTGCTCACGACACAACTGCCAAACGGCGCTTTCCCCGCCGGCAAAACGGATGCTCCGCAGAAGCCCAGTGTGTTCAACGCTACCCAGATTTTGATTGGTTTGTCGAGGCACTGCATTGAACAGCCGGAAGCAGATGTGCAACGCTACCGGGCAGCCATGCAACGAACCGTCGACTGGCTCACCTCAATTCAGGAGTCCGATGGTGCGTGGCGCAGCGCAGCTTATGTGAATGGATTTGTGCCAGCGTATTACACGCGTGCAGTGTGGGGTGTTCTTGCTGCCAATTCGCTGTTGCGCGATGAGAACCTCGATGCTGCCATGCACAAGGCGCTGGATTATTACAGCCGTCTTTTTTTGCCCAACGGCGCCGTCAGGCATTGGGGATTTTACCCCGGCAAGCCGGCATTTACCCATACGATTGCCTATACACTGGAAGGGTTCTGGGAATCCGCCCGGCTACTTGATCGGCCGGAGCTCAGCGCCAAAGTCATCTATGCGGCCAACCGGCTTCTGGTTGTTTGGCAAAAAAAAGGGCGTCTGGCTGGCCGGTACGATG